>CAISTO010000263.1 GCA_903888395.1 uncultured Bacteroidota bacterium
CTAAATTCATAATTGGCATCGCGTTTCTAAATCCAATTGCTCCAGTTATACCTTTACTATAGGTGGTATTACTATCTGTAAAAGCATAATTTTGTCGATGGCAGCTTGCACATGATTGTGTATTATCTAAGGATAAAATTGGATCATAAAATAACTTTCTACCTAATGCAATTCCTTCTACTGTTAATGGATTTATTGTTGGAATTTTTATTGGGGGAAAACCAGCAGGTGTTACTAAATTGTATGGAGTTGCAGGTGAATCAACCTCCAACTTTGGAACAGGAGAAACAATATCATTGTCTTTCTGACATGCAATAAGTATTGCAATAAATGCTACAAAAAAAATGATGATTTTATTCTTCATTGATGTTATTCAGCTTTAGAAAAAGTAAAAGATTTTTCAAGATTTCTTCTCATACTTGACATCCAAGAAGTATCAGCTGCTGAAGTTGATTGGCGATCATTGTCAATATTGAAATCTATGATATTTTGAGCGGAATAAACTTTATTCAAATCAAAATCAATGAATAGTTTTGATAAGGATCCATTTATATTTACCATTGGTAAATTGACCTCCACATTTCCTCTTCCCAAATCTTTTCCCAGATGTAAGCGTAAAGGTTTTAGTTCATTAATGGTATTCTTGTAATTTCCTTCATGTTTAAAGAAAATATAGCCAGTATTCCAATCCCACAGCATGCCATAACTTGGGTCTAAAAATCCATCTTGAACACCGGTTAAATTTCTCAATGAATCAACCCCTAACATAAACTTCATTTTAGTATATTTTGTGTTAGGAACTCCACTAAGTATAAATGTATTTTGAGTGGGTTCGTCAATGTTTATTAAATTATAGTTTTTGGCAAACCACTCTTTGTTATTTTCATCAACTAATACCATATTAGTAACATAATACTTTAGTATATTTATTGAATATAAATTACCTGCAGCATTTCTATAATTAGTGTCAGACGAACTAATTGTTTTACCATTCACTGTATTATTAAAAGTAATTGATAAGTTAGTTGTGGTTACTGTTGCTATTGGTGGAAATGGTGGAGGTGTTTCTTTTTCACATGACAACAATACAGTAATTGCAACAACTAATATCCTTAAATATGTTTTTTTCATTCTTGAATTGATTTTTTTTTGATAGCTAGATTTATTATCAATATTGTAAAAAATAAAAATTGTTAAAACTGATTTTTATAAATTTAAAATAAAACAACAGTTAAAATATAAATGCCATTAGAATATTAATTAAAACGGCAATAAATTCCAATGCTAAATTAGCAGAAAAATTGCATTTAAATGCAATAAATTATAAGGAGGTTTTTTGTCAAAAATATAAAATGTTTGAGTTTTATAAACTTCATTTATACTATATACTTTTTGATAAAAAGATAGAATTAGTTTATTAAATTTTTGAGTGAAATTAAAACTTATTTGTTTGAGTGAATTGGTACTATTTTCATTGGTTTTAAATTGAAAATTCAAATCATTGCAACATGATTTATCAGACATTTTATTACATTCACAGTTATCATCAGCGTTATGTTCAAAAAAACTAATGCTAGTTATACTACCTCCACAAAAATGAATACTCGCACTTAAATGAGTAGAAAGTGTTAGGTAAAAAATTGCAAATAATATGTAAGGTATCTTTTTCAATTGCATAGCAAACATAAACAAAAATATAAAATTCAGTTCTTAATTTTTTATAAATTAAGAAAACACCTAAGACAGAGATTAGTTTTATACTAACAAAAATTCAATATTTTATATGCATTTGAGTATATTTAAATTGAAAGAATTTTGCCAGTATTTACCTCAATTGAAACTTCTTCTATGTTTATAATTTCATTGTCTTCATCAGTTAGTGGATTTATGAATAAATTGATGGAAAGAAAGCTTTGATTAGCCACTAACTAGGCATGTTAAAAAATTTTGAATAGATTTACATTTTCTAATTCTATCAACAAAACTATAAAAATAAATTGCATTTCAAATTTACTTATAATCAACATTGAAAAATAAAATATTTTTCAGTAATATTACTTTTTTATAATAGAAGATTTTTAGTTTTAGCTTTGCCCAAGAATAATACGAAAACTAATTTTTTTAAATGTTCGCCAACAAATGGAAATAAAAAACACAAGCATAATAGATAACAATGATTCACTGTATACCGGATTCAATGAATTAGATAATTTGATTGGTCCATTAAATGCTGGTCTTTATGTGGTTGGTTCAAGACCAGGAATGGGGAAAACTGCACTCCTATTAAACATAACAGCAAATTTGATGGCTAATGATAATTTTAAAGGAAAAATTGTTTACGTTTCTACTAACGATAGCAAGCAAATAAACCTAGAGCGTTTGACAAGTTTAATTACAAAAATTCCAATTAGGGTTATACAGAACGATGAAATAATTTCGGATGAACAATTAAAATTAATGGATGAACATCTCATTTTAAAAATGGTAAATTCAAATCAGTTGAATATAATTACTTTCAACGGTCAACCAAAAATTGATAAAATTTCAAGTATAATACAACAGTCAAAATCACCTATTTCAATATTAATAATTGACTGTTTACAAGATTTTATAAAAGAAAATGAAAGTTCCTTTGAAATACAAATAGAAGATATAATGGAATCTTTAAAAGTACTGGCCTCAGAACAAAATATTCTAATTATTATCAGTGCTAGTATTGAAAGAAGGGTGGAACAGAGGAGCAATAAAATGCCAACATCAAATGACCTAATAGGAAATGTAGAAAAATATGCTGATGTATTGCTGTTTTTACTTAGACCAGAATACTACCAAATTTTTGATAAAAATGAAAAGACGTATGCAAATATTTCAGTTACTAAAAATAATTTCGGTTCAACTGGAGAGATTGAATTAGCTACTGAAATGGATAAACTATTATTTAAAAACAAATAATTTTCAATTAATAAATAACCTAATTTTATAATAAATTTTAAAAAAATAAAACCATGAAAAAAATTTACTTTTTAATTGTATTTACAATATCTGTCACCAATGTTTTTGCTGATACTCCATTAACCGAAACTAGTTTCTACAAAGCTTATTTAGATGTTCCTATGGTTCAACAAGCACTTAAATCGAAGGGCAGATTAACGCATGATATGGTATTTTATTTGGCAAACGATACAAACGCCTTGGATATTAAAATTGCAATTATAAATGCTCTTGGTTGGAATCACAAAGGACGTGGCAATAGCAGTTCATACTTAAACTATGTTGTAAAATCAAAAAAGTATAAAGGAGAATCAAAATCTATTGCCTTTAAATTACAGGCAACATCAGATGAATTAATTTGCTATGCATATTTATTGTGCTTAGATAATTATTTTGATATAGTATATGCAAATGAAATAGCTCAATTAGCTTTAAAGAAAAGTCCAAATAGCTATGCTGTAAATATGATTGCTAATTTAATTAAAGTTCAAGGGTTGTATTTACTTGGCGAAAATTGTTATGCATATAAACTGTTCAATGAATTAAAAACAAATTCTACATTAAAAATAGACATGCGTAATGATGCTGAAAAATATATTTTTGAATACATGAATTCAATTGGAGCAAATTGCAAATAGTATTTTCAATAAATAAAAAAATAATAATAATAAAATGAGTATAAAAATTATACATACAGCCGATAATCATATTGGAATTAGCTATAACAGTGTTTCTCAAGCCAAAACAGAATTAGTATTAGAGCGCTTAACCTCGTTAAAGCGAATAGTTGATGAAGGAAATAAAGAAGGTGCAAATTATTTAGTGATAGCAGGTGATTTATTTGATGTAACAAAAGTGGTAAAGACTAGAATAATGGAGGTTATTAAAGTTTTGAAAACTTTCAATGAAAAGGTTATCATTATACCAGGCAACCACGATTTTTTTGTGGATGAATTTGACTCACTTTGGAACTATTTTAAAACAAATATTGATACTGAAAAAATTATTGTTTTAGATAAATACGAAGTGTTCATTGACCACTTAGGTGAGCAAGAAGTTAGGTTTTATCCAGCAGCATGCAGAACATTGCATTCTGAACAAAATATGATTGGTTGGGTTAATTTAGAGAAGAAACCTATTCACTCAATAAATATTGGAATTGCACATGGAAACGTGGAAGGTCTTGGAAGAGATGATGATGGTAAATATTTTAACATGACTCATTCTGAATTAACTAATTCCGGCCTCGACCTTTGGTTATTAGGACATATTCATGTTGCATATCCAACACAAAATGAGGTAAATGAAAACCCAGGATATTTTATGAGTGGCACACACATGCCCGACTCTTGGAAGTCGACAAATGCTGGAAATGCATGGATAATAGAAATACATGAAGACAAAAAAGTAAAGGCTAAAAAATTTCAACCCTCTGCGTTTAAATATAAAGTAATAGAAAGTGATATCCGTTCACTTTCCGACATTGATAATTTTAAAAATCAAATATTGAATTGTGACAAAAAAAATACTGCAGTTAGGTTAAATTTAACGGGCACATTAGTTCAAAATGATTTATCTTATTTGGAGGAAACAATCAATGAAATTCGCAATGAATTTATACATTTTGAAGAAAACAAATATATAAAGAGAAGGATAGATATAGATGCTATCAATAGCGAATTTGTTGAAGGTTCATTACCGCATATTTTACTTTCAGAATTACTTCTTGAAGATCCGGATGGTATGAGTACACAAAAAGCATTTGAGGCTATTAAAAAAAATAATTAAAAAACATGAAACTATTAAATTTACACTTGCACCCTTTTGCAGGCACCATTGATAAACAATATAATTTTGAAGATGGCCTTAATGTGGTATACGGACATAATGAAGCGGGAAAATCAACCATTGTAAATGCTTTTTTAGCAGTTTTACTCGAATCAACGGATTTAACAAAAACAGTGTTTAAAAACACCTTGGCAAAATACATGCCCATTGGTGGCGATACTATAAATATAGATTTAACATTTGAAGTAGCGGGAATTAAATACCAACTTAAAAAATCGTGGGGAGCTAATAATTTTTCTTCTTTAAATAAAGTTGGTGAGGCTCCAATAAATAATGCGGATACCGTTCAGAAAGAATTATTTAAATTATTGAATTTAAATAAATCAACTGTTAGAGAAATGATTTTTACTACACAAGCAAAAATTTCAAATACAATAGATGCTATTAAAAAAGATCCTGAAATAAATAATAGTTTAGACCAAATATTAAGGGGTGCAATTTTAAATACTGGCGGCATTATTCCCGAAAAATTAAAAGTACAACTTGAAAAAGAATTTAATGAACTTTCGTTGAATTGGAATTTGGAAAATGATGCTCCATCAATTAGTTCAAATAATAAAGGTTCATATGAAAATAGATGGGAAAAAGGTTTAGGAGAAATTTTAAAATTGGCTTATGAAATAAATGACAAACAAAAGGCCAAATTATATAGGGAACAATATGATGAGAAGCTAAGTAACCTAGCTAATGAGATAAATATTCTGAGAGGCCACGTAAATTTAGATCAAAATTATATTGATTCTAATAAAGCTTTGATGGAAAGTTTATCCAATAGAATAACAATTCAAAGTGAACTAAAAAGTATTGAGTCAAATAAAGAAATAATTGTTGGTGCTCAGTCGGAATGGTATAAAATTAATGCCATGTTGCCGGTGTTAAGTGGTCAAATTATTGCTGATAAGGAGCAATTAAATCAATTAAATACTGAACTTGAAAATGCAAGAAAATCAGGTGATATAACAATAAAAATTGCACAATTTGATAAGGTAAGTGCTTTAAAAATAAAATATGATACCACCAAAGAATTATTAACAAATACAAAGGTGGTAACAAATGTTGACGTAGAAAATGTTAAAAAATTAGAGGATGAACTTATAAAAGCTCAAAACGAATTAAATGCATTGGCGTCTGCTCAAAATTTTATTGTTGAAATACAACCTAAGAAAAATTTAACCATTGAACTTCAACATGGAACAGCATTGGCCTCTCAAATTAATCTTGTTCAAGGAGAACCTTATGCCATTGAAGTAAATAAGAGTTTTGTATATTCTTCCGATGAAGTAACAATTCAAGTAAAATCATTGACACAAGAAATTAGTATATTAAACGATAAAATCACCTTGCTTAAAAAACAATTTGAAGATGCTGTAGCAATATTTGGAGTGATTAATATGGAGGAATTGAAACAAAATAATTTAATCTATAATCAAAATAATGATCAATATAAATTAGCAAAAACCACTTTTGAAAACAGTATTGCAGGTACAACTTTCGAAAAATTAAAACAAGATATTGAAGAATTAAAAAATATTCCAAAAACAAGAGAAAAAGAGGTTTTAGAGAAATTATATCAAAATTTAATTGGTAAAATGGCAACTGATGATAATTCATATAAATTGTATGAGAAAAAGTTAAAAGAATTTGAAAACCTTTATACCTCCTTAGAAAATTTAGTGGAATTAATAATTGGTATCAGACAAAATGAAAAAATCACTCAAGACAAATTGAATTTACTTCCTGCCATTGATCCTTCCAATGATATGGAAACATTTCAAATTGAATTTAAAGCCGCAAACGAAAGATTTAATAAAAATAAAAGTTTACTACAAGAAAAAGAATTAGAGAGAGCGAAACATGAAGGACAAGAACAATTTGATTTAGCAATGGAAATACAAGATCAAATTGAATTATTAGATAGGAAAAAAAATCAAAAAGTTCAAGAAGCAAAAGCCATTCAATTGGTATTGAACAAGCTGAATGATATATTAAATAGGGCAACTATTAATCCATACCAAGCCTACGAAACTAATTTAAGTAATTATTTATCTGTTTTATCAGGTGGAAAATATCAATCTCTATCCAATTCTGAAGTTTCACCAAATGCTATTAAAAACACAACAAATAATTTAGAATTACCAATAGAAATGCTTTCTCAAGGTACGTCTGGAATTCTTGGTTTGTCATTACGACTTGCAATGGCTGATTACTTTTTAGGTGAAAACAATGGCTTTATTGCCTTTGATGATCCTATGGTTGATTTTGATGAAAATAGGCAATTATTTGCAGCTACTTGTTTACAAAATTATTCGCAAAACAAACAGGTAATCATTTTCACTTGCCATCAATCTCATGCTGCGCATTTAGGTGGTTATTTAATTAATTTAAACTAAAAAAAAATGTCAAGATACCTAACAAATTGTAAATTCTTTATTTTTTAAAGAAACAAAAGCAAGATCAATATTTAAAAAATTTATTTTTTTGAATATTAAATAGAAAGAGTCAAAGATGGTATACTTAAAGTATCATTAGAATTTTACAAACAAGAAATAACAACAAGATTAATAGAATAATTAAATATTTATAAAAATCAAATGGATAGAGTTCATAAAATTGAAGCAACAGAAAGTCTTCTTAAAGTTCATTTTTTTCAGTTATATTCAGCAAGCAAGGAATATGAATACCCTATAATTGATGAATTTGGGATTAATGAAAAATATCCTGGATTTTTAGAAACTTTTGATTTTTCAAAAGTTGAACTGAAGGTTTTATTTGAATTTATAAGTTATAGAAGAAAATGGGGATATGAACATGAGTATTTCGATTTAATTCCCAATTATTTCTTTTATATCTGGGATAACGATAATCCATTTTATGGCGATATATCTGATTGGATTATTGATACTAAAAAAACAAATGATAAAGATATTTTATCGTGTCCCCATCCCTATCTTTTTACAGACTTTATAACATCCCAAAACAATGATTTAATTGCTGTTGACTATTATAATTTAATTTTATTACTAAATAAAAAAGATGAGATTATATATCATTGGGATAAGGCATATCACGAATGCGATTGCAAATTAACATTCATTAACGAAGAATATATTGCCTTAGAGGCATCTTATTTTGAGAGAGGCAGAGGAGATGAGACTATTTTAATGAAATATTCTAATGGGGGAATTATTGATAGTTTTAGTGAAGTAAGTTCAATAGAATTGTTCAACTTAATCATTCAGAATGGTGTTAGATTAGAAATTTATCATTTATCTGACGAACTTAAATCTGATAAAAAAATTATTTTAGAACTATTGAAAAGCAATTGGTTCGAAATTTGCGTCTTGAGTAATCTAAATGAATCCATATTGGGTGACAAAGAATTCATTTTAGAAATACTTAATTTACATTATGGGTTAAATTACTTTGATTATGTCTCAGAAAATCTAAAAAATGACCCGGTATTTATAATTGAGGTGGTTAAGCAAAAAGGTGAAGCATTAAAATATGTCTCTAAGGCTTTACAAGAAAACAAAGAGGTGGTTTTAGAAGCTGTTAAGCAAGACGGTAGTGCATTAGAATTTGCTTCAGAAGAATTGAAGTCTGATGAAGAAATTGTATTTGAGGCGTTAGTGCAAAACGGATTAGCTATAAAGTTTGCCTCTGAGGAACTAAAAAACAATAAAGAATTTATGAAAAGGATAAACAATATATAAAAAATGGAAAATGATAGTTTGTCTGAACATTTTTTTTTACTGTAAAATCGGTCATATGCAGGTTTCCAGATAATGTAAAATTTGATAATGAAAGTGGATGCGAATATGTTGTTAATTTAACACCAAATTTGTCAACCTACATTTGCAGCTAATAATTTTTGATTTAATGTAAAATTAAATATATAAAAACTAATTTATGAATTTAGATTTAAGAAAAGATGACCTAAATAGAATCGGCAACACTAAGTTTGAAGAAAATGGATTTTTGTGCATAATTTGTAATTCAGAAACTGCTAATATTGAACAAATATTGCTTCGAAATATTTTAAAATTATTTGGTAAATACGAGATTCTAAAAGTAAATGATTATGCATGGAACGAGGAAGACGCTGAAAACTGGAAATTTGACGTTAAAATATTAACAAACATGCCCATAAAAGTATACAACATAGAATTTAACGTAACAATCGGTAAAAACCTAACTACTTAGAGTCATGTTTTATGATTCGGGCTAATTACCCCAACTTATGATTAAACGATTATTGAACACCATTGAAAAATGAGTATATACAAAATTAATTAACCCAACAACCAACAAAGTAAACCAATGATAGATAAAAATTATTAATACTTAAATTGAAAATTTATCTGAAACAGAAGAAATGGTATTAATTTGACTTGTTATTTTAATTCTATAAAGCTGTTTTCTTGAACTTTATTTAGTTTTTCTAACTCTAATTTTAGTAATTTATCCAAGTCGCTATACCATAGTAGGTGTTTGCTCCATTTATGGCATTTTGGACAGGAAGTGTCTTCCCATTTCTTTTTACATTTAGGACAAACGGCTCCCGTTTCAAAAGTATTCCATATATGTTTGCATGAGCATATCCATAATTTTTCACCTGTTGGTTTCCAAGAACATTTTGGACATTTAATTTCTAGTTTCATCATTATATTTTATGCTAAAGTTTATTATTCATCATTCAAATTGATCCTATGTTAAAAAGGTAAATCTTCGATATTTTTCTTAATCATCAATGCTATTAATTTATCTCTAAAGTCTATGTCCTTAGAATTCTCTATAGGAACATGTTCATAAGGTATATTTGTACCCTCGGGGTTAATTGAACTCCAAATATCAATATTAATACAATGAGCATATTCACTTATTGGTATTGAAATTAAATCTTTTATAGCTATTTTATTTTTATAAATAATTTTCCCCGTGTCCCCTATTTCAAACTCTAAAGTGTAATTTTCATATTCTTCAAAATTTTCATTATCAAATCTTCCATTAATTATATTTGGAAACTTGGAAGGCAGAACCTCAAACATTCGACATGGAAATAAATTACCAGATATTTTATCAATCAGATAAAATGAAGAAGCGGATACATTATTGTGTAAAATATAATAATGAGGTAAATCTGGGTGCTCAAAAATATGATCATATAAAAAATTATCAGCTATAAATTGATTTTTAATTTCCCATGTTAAATTATGCATTGGAATATAAGAAAGACCTTCTACAATATTTTGAATTAAAACATTATAATTATTTGTATTTATAAAATGATCATTTAACAGTAATTCCTCTAGTGGTATTAGGTTTCCATTGTTAAAATTTAAATTATAATCATTAACTGCATTGATACAATTTTCAAATTGTAATTCGTTGTTAAAATATCCCCTGAAAAAATGTTTTTCTAGAAGATAATCAAATAAAAATCCGTAGTCTTTTCTTGTGTTCTCTATTTTTTTAAAAATCATGGTTACTTTTTAAATTATTTTATATTAATTAACAATTGGCGTACTTTTGGTTGGAACTTTGTTATATAAAACAAATTCATTATTTTCATTATCTATAAAATAAAATTGGTCTATAATATATCCCAACTTTAAAAATTGATAATTTGCTTTTCTCCTCAAAAATAAGATATTTAAAAGTGCAAAAAGAGAATAACACTCCTCTACGCTTAATTCGAGCGGCAAATCAATGCTAAATCCAAAACCTTCATTGATTTTTTTAATTCCAGCTTCCGTAATTACATCTAATTCCTCTTGCTTAGATAATATTAAACTAATAAAATATTCACCTGATATCGGTAGTTGAATAAATGATTCTAAGTCATCAAAAAACAACTTACATTTTTGTTTTATGTCTTCCATATTATTTAAAATAAAAACATATTTTCACCTATGATCTCTTTAAAATGCTCGTAAATCATCACCATTGCTAAGGTATCTAATTCACAGTATTTCAATAAAGCTTTAGTAATTTCTGTTCTTTCTTTTTCAGTCATATCTTGATACTGCAATTTAGAATACCCTGTAAGCGCTGCTCCTCCATCTGATATTTCTTCTATTTCTGAAATGTTGTTTTTTAAATCCTCATCTATCCAACCATCAAATACCGGTGGTAACATTTTGTATGGATTTACAATTCTACCATCTTCTATTTTTAACCAAATATGATTGACATCAAAATTTTTACTTGTCAAATTAATTGAACCAATTGCTTGACTGTATTTTTGTTTTAAATAGTCACTCGAATTCAATGAGGCTGGCAATACTGCTTTGATGGAATTGGAACCTTTTGTATATGGATTATAATAATAATCTTTTACAATTTTATTTAAATCCACCATGTTACGATCTCCCTCCCATTTTTCAACGCTTTTATCAGTTGATTTGGTAATAGTTTTTAGAAATGTAATTAATTCTTCCTTGTCCACTTCATTGCTTGCATTCAGTTGTACTATAATTGCA
Source organism: uncultured Bacteroidota bacterium (assembly GCA_903888395.1). Lineage (GTDB taxonomy): Bacteria > Bacteroidota > Bacteroidia > UKL13-3 > UKL13-3 > JAAFJM01. The sequence continues at coordinate 11,322 of CAISTO010000263.1, forward strand.
TTTAAAATCGAATTCTCATGGGTAGCAAATTTAAAAATAGTTCCATTATCGTTCTCTAATGCTTTTTTTAATGCTCGGGCAAAAATGAAATTCGGAAATTCTCCTGGGGTATTGCTTATAAATTCAGATTTATGCTCAATGGTTCCATCCTCAAGATACATATGATGAGAGAATTGAAATGCAACTGACTCATATGGTTTTCTGCCAGCAGTAAAAGGCAGGGCAACAGTGCTTGTTTCAAAATCGATAAAATGCAATGGGAATTTCCATTTTGCCATTTCGTTTTTCAAACCATCCTTTTCTACATGTATTGAATTGTCATTGTCTCTTGCTTTTTCTACCTGAATCCATTGTCTTTCACCCGATGAAATTTTATCGGCTAAAACTTCAATTTTAAAATCATCTTCGGTAAGGTCTTGCATAAAAAGACGATTGGATTCCATCAAATCTTTGCCTCTAAAATTCCAAACTTCCATGGCATTTGGCTTCTTAAAATCATCTTCTAGCCAATTATGTTGCTTTTTAAAACAATATTCAAATCCAGACAACAAACCGTTTTGTTTGTCTTCAATAGTAGCCTTGAATTCGCATTTCTTACAGGCACTATATTTTGTTTCCCAATTAATATATTTTGAGGCTAAATAGGAATCTTTAAACAATTTTAAGGCCTCGTGGAAACCTAAATTATCATGGTATCTATATTTGTCATTAATAATATCATTTACAATAATATCTACATTTATTTCCGATAAAACGGATTCTCCAATTTCCTCAATGCTGCTAACTTTTGTAATAATATCTGTTCTAGGATTTCCATTAGCAGGAACTCTAAATAGTTGATTTAATCCATCAATTGTAGCTGATTTAGTTTTATCAGCCATCATAAAATAAGCCTCAAATTGAAAGTTAGGACAAGTTAGCGAGGCAATATGTTTTTGAAAAGCCAAATCAAATAAATAAGGTTTCCAGCTACTAACTAATCCACCACGGACACCAACGAAAATATTTTTTTCATTGGGATTGAAAGATTTTGCTTTCACTTCAATCAATCGAATGTGATTGCCTTTTTTTACTAAAATATCTGTTCTAATAAAGAAATTATCTACTAAAAAAGCGGCCTCGTATATAACAACATTCTCTAATAATAATGCTTCCTGAGTTAACTGAAATGCTTTTTCGTATTCGTAATTCTCCGTATTAATAAAAATACCATTTGGATAATGCAAACGTGCCAATTCTTCTACTTGAAATCCGCCTTTTGCAAGCGCCTGCAAAAAAGAATCAGCATTTTTTTGATTTGCAAATTGCTTATCACTTGTAAAAAACAATTTATTAGGACATTCTAGCCCTAACTTAAAACGAGATTTTGAGAGTACTTTCATTGTTAATAAATGTTTTAATTATTACACAATGTTAGCTAATTTACTTTAAATATAATTATTAAGTAACGTTACTTTCAGAACTATATTTCAACATCGTATAAATAAAATATCGATTATTAATAAAAAAAATAATCAACTTATCCAAATCATTCTTGAACTTTGAATTACCCATTTTTTGTTGGTTTTAACAAAAATAAATTCATGACCTTTGCCTATATTTGGAACTATTTTATAGCCGTTATATACTCTTCTTGAATTTTGTTTGGATACAGATAAATAGATGTTATTTCCTGGTTTTGGACGTTTTAAACTAATCCTATTTTCCATTGGTACTGGTAAGGCTTTATTGTCTTTTATTTTATAATGTTTAATTATTTTTATGCTATTTTCTATTTTAGGAAATTGGTTTAAAATTTCTGTTTTAACTGCTTTTAACGGTGCTGTATTTAAATATTTATCACCTGCCGTCATGTTCGTTATTATTTTTTGAATTCTACGAATGTCTGAATTCAGAATAAAATCAAAATTTAGCATAGCTAATATTTCATTTTTTTGAGCGATTAAATCCTTTGTATTTAATTCTTTTCCAGAAGCAAGATTCATGTCATCAATATATTTTATTATATTGTTCAGTTCATTGGTAAAATATTCTTTATCCTTTAATTCCTTTCTTGCTACTTGAAGCTCTTCAAAAAAGTAAAGATCTATTTCAAATTTCAATTTATAGAGTGGTTCAATTTGATTATTGGTTAAAACATCCAAATAAAATGTATCATTGGTATTTTCAGCATCTTTAACTTCTATTACCTCTGAAAAATCAATTGCATTTTTTATCATTCTCTTCATTGATGATTGGAGTTTAGTTTTTTTTCTTTAAAGGAAGTTCTTAGTCAAAAGATGGGTATTCACAAAAATTATAATAAACTACTTTACTCCCATCTATTACATGTTGAAATGTAATACTATCAAGTGCTCCTCTTTTACCGTTAAATATAAAACCATGTTTGCATTTTCTTTGAATATTTTTAAAATGAAACAATCTAAATAATGCACTAAAACCCATGACATCTATTTCTGTAAACGGTTTTTCAATTGTTAATCCAACACCCTCAAGTACCTGCCTACATCCATTGGCCAAAACTTCTAAATCTTCATGATCAAAATCAACTGGAGGCTGATTAAATGCATCGTCTTTCCTGTATTTTTCTGGACCCAACTTAGTATAAAGCCATGCTTTTGAAAATATGTATACAAAACGATTTGAATCAACAAGATTTTTTTCTTTTTCAGAAAATTGATTAATTGTTTTATCTAATAATGCTGTTTGACTACTTTCCATTTTAATTAATTAAATTATACAAAATGTTCAAGAATGCTGCTTTAAATTACGATAATGATAAAACACTGTTAATGTTTTTATTTTTTTAAAATTCATAATTTTATTAATTTTTCATCAAAAAGGTAAATTATCCAAATCCATTCCTTTAATACTAAAAGGTAGGTCATCGTCATTTATATTCATTTTAAATTCATCATGCAAATCCTGTAATATTTTATGTTTAGCTATTAAATTATTATTTACTAAACCCATAATTTTAATATTTAACTTACTGGCTTCAATGATAAATTCTTCGTCATTACTAAGTGTTCCTGAGCAATATATAAATGCTTCTGCGTTTTCCTTAATTGCTTTGAGCACAATTTCTTTATCTGCTATAAAAGCTGGAGCATATTGAAGATTTAAACCGTTATTTTCTACTGCGGCTAACACAATGTTCCTGTCTATAATTTTATATAATAAATCTAATTCTTCAAAAGGATATGTTTCGTCATCCGTATTTCCGAGACTCTTTAAAGTTTTATCATCCTTTGAATATTTAAATACTTCCCTATAATCACCATTATTTTCGTCATCAATTATTATTTCCAATAAACCTTCACTGAATTTAAAATCTATATTACAATATCCATCATCATATAAATTAGCATTCCAGCTATTTAATAATTCACCGTCATGATTATAAAGAAAAATTGAACCATAAAAGTTTATACTTATCAAATCATTAAAAGGTGATTTTTTGTATTTATAAAAAAGTAAAGGAAAATTTTCTAAGTTAATATCTTCATTTATTTCTAATTCATTATCTGAAAAATAATAAAAATCTTTATGTCCACATGAAAAACTATCTGATGTCCATCTCCTATCAATTCTTATTTGACCGAATAAAAAATCAATGTCAACATTTTTAAAATCAAAGGTTTCTAAAAATCCAGGAAATATTTTTTCAATATTCATTTCATCAATCTCCAAACCAAATGACATATTACCTAATTTATAGTTCTGATAAATTTGGCAAAAATGAATTTGAAGTAACTTTTTATTTGAAGCTATTTTATGAATTGTTTTCATGTATAATTTTTTAATTAATTAGTAATTGGCGTTCATTTGGTTGGAACCTTAATGAAAATAACAAATTCATCATTTTCATTCTCCAAATGTTGTTTATTATTACACAAAATTATGCACTTTACATAAAATCGAAAATTTAGTAATATTACAATTTAGTGTTGTATAACATTCAAAGGCTTAATTAATAGCTAGCTCATAAAATTCCTTATAATCTTTGCGTGTAAATAATTGAATAACATAGGGAAATGCTTTTGCACGCTGTATAGGGTTTTCTATTCTTTTTTCTAAATTTTTTATTTTTATTTCAAGTTTGGATATTTCCTCAGCTGTTTCTCTTGTGTTGGTTTTCACCTTGTTTTTAACTAATAATTTTATTTCTGATTTTAAATTCTCAACTTCTTTTTTAATTTCTTGAACTAATTTTTCAATTGCAATTTCATCATGTGAATTCTTTTTGATGATATAAAATTTAGCTAAATTAAAACCAAGCGTTTCGTTTAACTTATTATTTATGCCATTTATATATTTAGCAGTTTTTTCAGCATTCAAATAATAACTTCCAATATTTGCAGACCTTAAATTTCCAAAATTACTCATTGAATCAATTAAAAATTGATTGATTAGTTCTCCTTTTTTATCATAAATTTTCTCTGAAAAATTATTACCTAGTCCTTCAGCGGAAGCTAATATATAATAAAGGAACAATTCTGTTTTTGTAAATTTAATGAAGTTCTCTCCTATCCAAATTTCCAAATTATTATTCTTCTTCCGAACAGATAAGTTTAAAGGTTTTAGGTTTTTATTATAACTATCCTGTAATAAAAAATTACTCCTTAAATCCTCCAAAAATTTCATTGATTGGAATAATGTGGCATTTGACAGTCCGCCTTTTATAAATTCTTTAATGCAGGTGGTACAAATATCAGCTGTTCGTAATTTGAGTGTTATGTCAATTTTGGAATTACACATGTCGTTGATACAACCAATAGATTTTTGGTGAGCATGCTTTGGATTGAAATTACTCACACATTGTAAAATATTCTCAATTACTTGATATGCAACCAATACTTTCTTTTCGGCATTAGAAAATAGCTCCCAATGTTCTGTGCAAACAAAAATATTTTTGCTTTTTGAATTATAAAAAGAAAAAAATCCACTGTAAGATAAAGGAGAAATGAGTATAGCAATATCCGTTGCTGGAATTTTATTTTTTTTTCTAAAGTCGTTACATATATCAAACAAGGAGTCAAAAGAATTGATGTTTTCAAACTCAATATTGTGATTATACTCGGTATTTAAAACAAATTCGAATTGACCTTTAAAATTTTTCAATTCATTAAATGTTTCATTTAACAAATTGTTTTGGTCAGAATTAATGGAAAAAAGATGAATATTCATAAATTTAATTATTTGATTATTATATAGCAACGTTAATTATTATTTATGAAAATAAAAATTAAAAGTAGTTAATTATAGGGTTTATTTCTTGAGTATTTATTCAATTTGTGATGCTTAATACTGTATATAAATCCTAATCCAAAATAATAGTCAGCACTCAAATCACAACAAATGCTCAAATCAACTGGGATGTTTTTATTGTAAAATATAAATGTAAAAGGATGTAAGCGAACATTTATATCAGGTGAAATATAAATATCTGGTCCCGAAATCATATCTGTTTTTATACCTAATCCAATGACAATGCCACTTTTTAAAACACCAGCAGTAATTCCAAAACTTCCAATGCTAGCTTCATTGCTGTGGTAAACTAATCCATCCCAAAAACCATATTTTAATTGAGTACCTATGTAAAAGCCAATTATTTTTTTTGACATAGTACACAATAACATTTTGGATTCAGGCGTATATGATATTTCAATATATGATTGTGAATAAAGCTGATTTTGGAATAAAAAAAGGAGTATTATAAATTGCTTTAAATACTTCATGGCCCAATTCTGGTAAGGTAAAGCGTTAATGAAACATTTGAACCTACAGTTGAATATCCCCAACGTCCCATTGTATTCAAGGTAAGTGATGTTATCCCGTCATCTAAAATTTTAAACATCCTTCTTCCATTACAGTTAAAATCAATATATCCTAAATCGTAATTTGAATAATGGTTAAATACATTGTAATAATATTTTTTCTCCCAAATAACCCACCCCTGTTGTATTTGCGATGGCTTCATTGAAATGGTAGTATAATCAAAATGCCACTTTGTAATACCTAGTTCAATGGTATCTAAGGGAAATGTTTCTAAAGTATCAATATAAACTGAACCTGGTAAATAAATAGAATCATTTTTAGAGGAGGTATTATCAATGCCGTTGTAAGTTATTTTATTGATGATGTATTCTCCCGACAATGAAAGTAAAGTAGGCTGCTCATAAACCTGGCAACCTACTATTATACTAACCAAACTAACCAATAATAAAAATTTCATATGCTATAAATTTATAAATATAATCAATCAATATCTTTCAAAAACATCCATATTTCTAACGCCCATTTTATCCCTCATATAAATAATTTTATCCTTCATCATTCCTCTAAAAATATCGTCCTTCACCAATACTGAACAAATGGTAAATATAGGCCTATTAGGATCTGCAGTTCTAATAATATAGGTGTAAACACCAATTAACTTTTCCCAAGTATTTTGTTCAACGCTTATTGATTTTATTCTATAAAAATGTATTTCTTCCCTTGATGAAATCAAAACTCCTTTCTTCTCACAGATGGTAGAATTATAAATTTCATAATTCCAACAGCTAAATTCTAATCTTTTCCAGAAATAAATAACGGCAATAATCCCACCTAAAATTGGGTGAATAAAAACACCACCAAATGCAAATAATATCCAACCAAAATTCATCCATTGACTTGGCTTTACTGTTAATTCTAATTCTTCCATTATAGTTTTTTAAATTTATAATGATTAAATATCAATCAAGAAATTATATTTCACTAAAATTGATTTTACCACTTCTATTTCATAATAAAAATAGGTATCTATGATATCAATTACACCATAACCCTCTGTATTTAAACCATCATAATCAGTTTCATCTAGTTCAAATTCAATTGTTTTATTGTGACCTATTTCATAAAAATTGTATTCTTTTTCATTGCTAATTATTTTTTTATCTAACATTTTAATACATCCATGAGCATATAATGCCGCGAGGTAAATTAATTTTTGTGCATCGCTGTTTCCTTCCTCATCAAAGCATTTAAAAAACTCTTCTTTGGTTTTTGCATCATATACATTTCCAAAATTTTCTATTTGAAAATGGTTGTATAAAAGTAATAAATCGCCTAATGAAATACTATCAAAATTGAAATTGAATTGCTGTGTTTTTTTTGTTAATGACATATTTTTTAAAAAAATTATATTGAGAATTATGTATTATAAACTAAAATCTAAATGCATATAATTTTGCTACTTGATGAAAAGGATGTCTGTTTCCCATATTGAATGTTAAACCAAAATCTTCTACAACTTGACGCTTTGAAATATTATTTGCTATATAATTAAATAGGCCAGGAAACAAGGCATCTAACAAATAGGTGTCTTCATTTTCACGTTCAAAACCAATGACTACCACCCATTTTTCAAACTTATTATCGCTATCGTGTTCACGATGAAATTTTGAAAGCTTTTCAACATCAATAAAAGTGGAATAGGAAGTAGGATGTGGATCAAAAACTTTTTTAAACCAAGTATCTTCAGGTTGACCATTATCTCTTAACGGGCGTGCTATTTTAAATTCAATAATTTTATTCCCTAATATTAAGTCTGGCGTTGCTGCACGTCCTGTAATTCCAACATAATTTTGTAAACCTAATGCTATTTTTTGATCCATATTAGGTCTGATAAAAAATGCTTCTTCCACCTCACCATTTTTTGATAAATTTGCCATCACCATATCTACAATAAGGTCTTCACTGTAAGGGCCAATTCCTGGCTTGTATTCATTGTCATTGTTATTATGACCTGCTAATACTTGATTCAATTGAACCATTGAATTTCCAAAATTTTCTATAAATCTATTCATGTTTTTATTTTTTAATTTTTGTTTTTCTAATTAATTGGAATTGACTGAGAAAAATGAAACATCACCATGACAAGACCAACTTTCGCTTGAAACCTTATAAATAGGTTTTAAGTTTATATTATCATTACTTCTTAAAGTTGGATATAATTTAATTGCAGCATAATCCCCATCATTCATGTCTAAATATGGGTCACTGATAAAATATTGAGTTTTTAGTTTTGATAAAATTCCCTTCAAGTAACTCCCTGTAGCTTTTGCCAATCCAAAGCCAGCACCATATCTTACATGGGTAATGTGTGAAACTTCAGCCGCTGACTTTATTAATTGATCGGCAAAATATTCGTTTTCCACGTTTGCATATATTAAATTCACATCAAAATAACCATACTTGTTTGACCAAACTTCTAATAACATGTATGCAACTTTTTTAGGGTTTTTGCTTATGTCTGTAAAATCTACTAACTGCCTATCCACTTTTGCATCCATTGATGGTAAATATTCAAAGCGTTTTACCCTAATGCTTGTTCTATCATCACTATATAATTCCCACCCACCAATATTGGCATATTCACTGAGTATTAATTCCATTTTAGATCTCGGGTTAACAAAATTTTCGGTCATTTGCTCCGGAAACAATTTGTCGAAATAGGGTGTATAATAATCGGTGTAAATGAAAATATCTGGCTGCTCCCATTTATTCCCTTTTTTCATGCGTTCGGCACAATACTTTTCATTTAAGAAAATAAGGTTTCTGAAATCGTCTCCACAGGAAGGATACCAAGCTATTTTAGGATTGTTTGATTCGTCCATTGTATTTAATAAGGCATCAAAATGTCCTTTATTATTTCCGTTTAATTGCTTTAAAAACTGTAATGACATATAGTAATATTTAAATTGTTTGTAATGAATTTGATTGAATAGTTTCGAGAAAATGATATTTGGATAATACAGGAATCATGGCCTCCACATCATAATCTCTAACTATGCTTACCATACTTATACCATCTTCATTTAATTGTTCATAATCGAATGAATCAAATTCAATTTCATGATTTACATTGAAACCTAATTCTACCATTATTATTTCAGAACCGTCATACCATATCTTTTGATTTTCGATAATTTTTGCCGAGTTACTAGCCATTAATGTGGCCAATCTAATGAGTAAATAGGCATCTTTATTACCATCTGTTTCCTCATCAATGAAACAGTTAAAAAAAGATACTCTGTCAATTGCTTCTTCCGGATTGCCAAAATCTTCAATTTGGAAATGCTTGTAAAGCGTTTTTAAATCTGCTAATGAAATAGCATCAAGATCAAATTTGAATTGGTGTGTTTTATTTTTCATCATTTTAATTATTTTATGAGTACAAAAATATTACATGATGAAACCAATAAGATAAAAAGTAATGTTACTAATCAAATATTATAAAATCAATTTATGGAGAAAATCAATTTGAATTGGTTTTTTATTGAAATTACTTTTACATTTGAATTTATGTATAAATTAGAAAATGAACTAAATTATGGCTTTAATATATTCGATGAGAATAATGAAGTTTTTGATAAAATTTCTGGACCTGGCGATCCTGGATCATGGCTAAGTCAGCCTGATAGTCCTGATGTAGTTGCATTTTTTTCAATACCAATAACTGATGCTATCAATTTTATTAATAAAAGTCTATGCTATAGAGTACAAAGATTTAAATTAGATTCTTCAAAATTGGAAATTATTGGAACAAGTGAAGAATTTTCGGCATGTATAATAAATTCTATGAATGATGCTTTTGACCTAGCTGAAAAATTAAAAGTTAATTTCTTTTACTTTTCTGAATGGGATTTTGAACGTACTACAATAATACTTGATAGCAAAGGAAGCAGGGACCCATATAAAACAAAAGACTATATTTATTATTCTAATGAATATTAGTATTCATCAACTGAGATATCTTCAAAACATTGTGGCCTAATTAATCTTATGCTAGATAAATCCATTGGAACTAATTCTATTCCCGACAAAAGATAAGAAGTTTTTTCATCAATAAAATTATGACTCTTACTATGTTGAATAAGTTTCTTGTTTTCACCTTCTAATACATAATTCCATATACCAAATTTTTTATAATATAATCTCTCTAAATTTTCCAAATCATTTTCAATTAATGTTAAATATTCAGTATAACATAATTTTCCCGTAATTTTACGTGGAAATGGATGTTCTTTTACAAGTTTTGTTTTATTATTTTGTTCTAAAGCAATTAATGCTGCTTTACTGATATATCCTGAGTATAAATTAGTACCATGTGGCAAATAAAAAACACCAGCACCCACAATAGTTTCCATCAAAGCTTTTTGCCTACCATTGGTTTCCTTAGCATGATAAATAGGTGCGGTTGAAATGATAAATTTGGCTAATAATTCTATTCTAGTATTCATTCTTATAATGTTTTAAAATGTTTGCCGCTTCATTCCTAATTTCAAGAAACGTTTGATTAACAAATGATTTTTTCTTCAATATTTTTTCTAAAAGTAATTCATCATTAGTTTCAGTTAATTGCTTGTTTGAGTCTTTATTTGATTTTTTTATACTAACTAACTTACTAAACAACTCTAATGGAAAATTAACTAAGTGAATCTCCGCTGCTTCATATGATAAATTATCATTTATAAAATTATCAACGGTAGCAAATTTTTTTAACTTATTATTTTCATTAGTTGTTACAATATTAAAACAACCTAATGTTGAAAGATATAACTCCTTCAAAAATTGCGAATTACTATTTACTTCATTAATATACTGTGAGTACAATCTATTTCCGGCAACTTTTCTAGGAAATGAATGTTCCTCTGTCCATTTAATTTCGTTTAAGTCCTTATTACATATATCTTCTAATAAAGCAACACTGGCATAACCACTATACAATTCGTTTTTATGCGATGGCAAATACCAAATTCCAGCTCCAATTATAGTTTCTAACAAGCCCCTTTGCTCATCATTAGTTGTGGTTGCATGGTATAATTCTGTGGTAGCTTTTATCATGTCACTTAACAGCTCACATTTTTCTGTTAAATCATTCAAATCAGTCCCAGTATATTTAATTTTTTCACCGAAATTAATTTCTAAATTTAAATTTAACTCTTTGGCAATTGAATACGGGAATACTTTCATTTGCTTTAAAGTGTAAGTATCTTTTTTATAATAAAACCCTTTTTTCTCAATCAGTTTGGCTTTTTTAAATTCATGTTTTGATACATCCAACTTAAAATGTTCTCTTAAAACATCAGATTGAGTTAGTTTTTCAGCATGGTTATGAATACAATATTCTAAAAAAGCCCTAATCCAAATTATACTTGAATTCTTACTTTCTTGATTAATTAGTAACACTTCATTGTTTACAAGAATTTGTTTTATTTCTTCCATTATTTATTTAAAAATAGTACAAGTCAATAATTTTCAATCAATTTATGTATAAATAAAATTTATCTTATTTGACCCCTAAAATTTTATTTGTTTTTCTATCTACAACATAATGTTTTCCGTCACTTCCTTTGAAAATTTCTACTTTATATTTTAAAAATAATTCTCTAGATTTTTCTTGGTCTAATTCAGCTCCTTCAACATCTGAAATTTTCATTTTTGCCTCACTTCTTCTTTTATACGCATCCCCCGCATCAGTAGGGTCTAATTCAATTGCTTTTGTAAAATCTAAAATAGATTCATTATACATTTTTAAAAGAAACTTTACTTGTCCTCTATGTATATAAGCTTCTGGGTTAAAACTATTAATCTCAATTGATATATCATAATCATTTATTGCATCTTCGAAATTTTGCAATTTTAAGTTAACATTTCCCCTATTATAATAACATGTTGTATCAGCTGGTGTTAAATTAATTAGTTTAGTAAAGTCCGCCAATGCTCCTTTAAAATCCTCAATTTCGTATTTAGCTAATGCTCTTAATTCTATAGCTTCAATATCAGTTTCACTCATATCTACTAAATAATCAAAGTCTAATATTGCAGCGTAAAAGTCCCTTGTTTCAAATTTTAGATTCCCTCTTTTCCAATAAATGTCTAAATTTGGAGTTTCTGGACTTAATTTAATAGCCATATCATAATCATTAATAGCCTCTATATTGTAGAGTAATTTCTCTTTTGCACATCCTCTATTAAAATAACAAATTACATAATTTTCATCTATAGCAATGGCTTTATCAAAATCCGCTATTGCTCCAATATAATCCTCAATTTTAAACTTTACCTCTCCCCTATGATTATAATAATCCGCATTATTTCCATCTAATTCTATTGCTTTAGTATAGTCGGATATTGCATTTTCAAATAGATTTGATTCTTCATTTGCAAGTCCAATGTTAAAATATTCTTGTGCTGTTTTCATAATTATAAAATAAAAAACGAATGTATCAATAAAATCCAAAAAACTAAAACTAACTAAATAATATTCATTGATAGTTTGAAATATTAAGCATATTTATTAAAACCAAAACTGACTGTCTTTTCCAGTAATGATTATAATAATTATTATACAAATGTGGTTTAATAAACAACTAAAAAGACAAATAGTAATATTACTAAATTCAAATATTGTAATTAGGTAAATAATTTTGTAATTATAAAAAATATACACCATATGACATTATTTACAAAACAATTGCTGATGATTTCAATATTTATATTGATTGCAAATACATTTGTATATGCTAAAGAGCACAATAAAAAAAAGGTAAAAACCAATTCTTTTTTATCAACTATTTCTAAAAAAATAAATTCAAAATCGATAGCTTTATTTGTAAAACAAATAAAAAAATATGCTCCAGTCATAGTCATTGGCTTGTTATCTTTTGTTTTTTTGATTACCCTACTTTCGTTGAAACTAGAAGAAAAGGAAAATAAAACTTCGATTAATTTCAAGTGGTTCAAAGAATATGAATTGAACACGAGCAAAGCTGCCTACATAAGAGAAGTATTGAAATGGTGTGCTATAAACATGAATGATAAAAAAGTTAAAACACATCCACTTTTGGAAATCAGTTATCATAAACATAAAAAAAATGCAGGAGTATATTATAGCCATAATAAATTAATTAGAATAAATGTAAACAACCACAATAATGTATTGGCTCTTACTGACACTATTATTCACGAATACCAGCACCACTTAGATATGCCATCTCAAAAACACCAAAAAGAATACAATGAATTGATAGCAACCATTGGATATTGGAACAATCCATATGAAATAAAGGCCAGGGAAAGTGCTAAAAAACACAGAGAAATTTGCGCAAAGGACATGTGTTCTAAAGGATTATTATTGTATAAATAATAGTTTCAAAATTCAATTATTATAATTTTGAATACTGCTTCTCCCCTAGTATTTTAGGGCATTGTTCTAATCAAAAATATTATAAAGACAAATACAATCTTTCACTGTTAAATTTCGCAATGGGATTTACCCTACCTAAATTCCCGTATACCTCTTTAACAATTTTGTAAGTTGTTTCAACCGGCATGTGAATGGTGTCGCTTAACAAGCTGCTGAATAATTCATTCGATTCGTCAATATCACGTTGTTTAATATTTCTAAAATTATAAAATTCAGCTTCCATCATCTCAGATATAAACATCCCAGTATAAAAACCTTTAAGCTTATACCTTTCAATAAACTGATTTGCGTTACACCATATGTAAAAATTATTTATATTGTTTTTTAAAAATGGAATAAAACTTTCATCAATCACATAACCATTTTCTGTATAAAACTGTCCTACTGCTAACAAGCCATTTGGTGATCCATGTCCCATCATCATTACCCTATCGCTCAATTTAATTAAATCTATAATTGTTGGTTTATCCGTGTCAGCAGTAACTAATGTTTTATTTGGAATGCTAGCATATATGAAATCTAAAAAATCTGTTGTGCTGTCTTGTGGATGTATAATTAGTGTTTTCATGCCACAAATTTCATTCAACCAATTTTATAATCAGTATTAAGTAACATTACTAATTTATAAACTTCATGCATTACTTAAAAGATATATCCTAAATTTTTATATTTTTGATTTACTTAATTATTACTATGCATTAACATTGCATAGTATTGCAATAAATTTGTTTTAAATCTCAATAATGGGATGTGATATTTAAGTACTAACAATTTAAAAAATATGGGAGAAAACAAAAAAATTAAACAAGCAGAATTATACCCACTTTCAAAAAAAGAATTTAAAAAATTATATAACGATGCGTGGAAAAATGGTTGGGTTTATGGTAAATTTTTTCAAGAATTATATGATGAATATTTAATAAACTGGGTTTATTTTGTTGATTACCTTGATTTACTTATGGGTTTAAACAATGAAAACAGAAAATACAAAAGAATTCCTGATAACTTTGTAATTGTTAAAGCAAAAAATCAAAAACCTATATTAATTGAGGCAAAAGATTTTTATAATTTTGATATAGAGATTCCTTTTAATAAATCTAAAAACATTGAAATTCTAATTGGTGAGGCACCTCCTTATTGGAAAGGAAATGCGGAGGAAAATGAAAAGGCTTATTTCTATAATCCGAGACAAACATATAACAGTCCATGGCTTAATACTCCTGTAAACTGGAAAAGTAATAAAAGGAAATTTCGAGATAAGAATGAAAAAGAAAAAAATGATTTTTATAAAACAGCAAAACTAGAATTATTAGCAAGTAAAAGAGTTGTTTTATTTGATATTTTCCCATTCCCAATTATTCAAGATACTAAAGTAAGAACTGAAATTACTGGTGGTTATGCAAATCATATTGAAAATTATTTTTTAAAAAAGTATACAGAAATTACTGAATATTTAAAATTTAAAGAACAAAATATTACATTTAGTCATGGAATGGTAGCAACTGAATTAGGTTCAATTCAGTTTCTTTGCGATAAAACAATTGAAAATTTTCCTATATATCAGTCTATTATTAAAAATAGTATTGAATTTAATGCTTTTGATGATTGGGAATCATGGATACAAAAACTAATTAACATTACTCCAAACAAAGCTAAAATAAGCGAAGAAAAAACAGATATGAAAAATCATTATTTGAAATATAAAATAAATTATATTCCTATTGTAAAAGTAAATTCAGATGAAAAATATGATTTTTCAGATAAGTTGAAATTTATTAGAAATCTCATGGGAATAGATAGTTTATCTATTAATGAATCAGATATACAAAAAATATACAAAAAAATAACAATGCTACCAATTTTTATAAAGGGTCAAAGCGTTGTTATTAATGGTATTTTTATAAATGGAAATATATCCTAACTCTGCAATCATATTGCAGAGTTATTTAGTATCTTTGTTAAAAAATTAATTATGTCAGAAAAATATCCTCATGTATTATCCAAATCCCGCTTTGTGTCGGGTGTGCAATGTGCTAAAAAATTATTTTTAGAATTGAACCAAAAAGAATTGAAACCTGCTATTTCTGCTAGTCAGCAAGCTGTTTTTGATCAAGGACATAGAATTGGTAAAATGGCTCAAGACCTTTATCCAAATGGAATTGATTTAACCAGTTTAACACATTTTGATTATACCGATGCCATAGACAATACTTTAAATGAAATGCGAAAAAAAACACCTGTTTTATATGAAGCAGCATTTTATAACAATGAAGTATTATCGGTTTTGGATATTTTATTACATGATGCCAATGGAAATATACATGCCATAGAAGTTAAAAGCAGTGGCTCACTGAATGATTATTATATTACAGATGCCTCTTTACAATATTGGGTGATGGCAAATGCGGGACATGCCCCTGAAACCTTTTCTATTTTAAATATAAATACCAATTATAAAAAAAATGGACCAATTGATTTAAAAGATTTTTTTAAGATAACAGATATCACAAAAACAGTCATTGCAAAACAAGCATGGATTTCAGAAAATATTGAACAGCTTAAACTAATCCTAAAAGGTTCGGAAGTTCCAGTAAAAGAAATTGGAAAGCATTGTTCAGACCCGTTCCAATGTGATTTTAAAAGTCATTGTTGGGGTAATTTATTAGACCCAGATAAAATTTTCAATATTTATGGCGGAGGAAAAAAAATGTGGGACTTGTACCATGATGGAATTACATATTTAGCTGACATCCCAGAAAATTATAAATTAAACCACCGACAAATTTGCCAAGTAAATGGTCAAAAAACTGGAGCAAGTTATATAGACAAAAAAAACATTGCCACCTTTATAAATAAGGCAGTTTATCCATTGCATTTTTTTGATTTTGAAACTATCAATACCATCGTTCCTGTATTAAATGGAACCAAACCCTTTCAGCAAGTTGGATTTCAATATTCATTACATATTTTAAACAATATGAATGAAGAACCAATACACAAAGAATTTTTAGCGAATGAAAATGATTTTAGCAATATTCAAGCTAAGAATCCTCGTCAAGCCATGATTGACCAAATGAAAGCTGATTTTGGGGAAACAGGAAGTATTGTAGCTTACAAAGCTGATTTTGAAATGGGAATTATTAAAAAATTAGCAGAGGATTTTCCAAATGATAAAATATTTTTAGAAAGCTTAATTACACGTTTTATTGATTTATTAGATGTTTTTAGTAATGCTTGGTACTACTTGCCTGTAATGGGGAAAAGCGCATCAATAAAAGATGTTTTACCAACATTGGTTCCTCATTTAACTTATAAAGGTTTAAACATTAATAATGGTGAATTAGCCAGTAAAACATTTGCAAGCATGGTGGAGGGAAATTATGTGGGCAATTTAAATGACACAAGAAACGATTTATTAGCTTATTGCAAATTAGATACTTTAGCCATGTTTGAAATTTGGAAAGTGTTAAACAATGAAATAAAAATTTAAAAAATGATAGTATTAGTAAAAGTAAATAAAACGTATAAATATGGAACCGATGCAAAATTAGCTGCTTACAGTTCTTGGTGTATTGGCAGTTTGTTAGACAATGAAGCTCTTAGAAATGAATATAAATATTTGGTGGCTTATGCCAATAATGAAATAGTTGGAACATACCAAATTCAAGGGTTAGCTTTAGCCAACAATAATTTTAGGGGTAATCGAAGAATCAAATTTAATTTAGCCGATGTTGACGAAAATTGCAGTGCTCAATTAAGTAAAATAATCAATGATTTAAAATCAACCTGCTCTAATAAAGTAAGAAATAAAAGTCCATTTAGCTTAATCAGTAGAGAACATTTAAATGAATTTGAGGTGGAGCATCATCACCTCAATTGCAACCCATTAAATGAAATTCCTGTTTTGGATTCCGAAGAATTAGAAACATTAATAAACCTAAATGGCAGCCATATAAGTAATCAACATTGGTTAAAAATTACTGTTAAAAGGAACACTTATGATTCATTTAGTAAACAGCATTCCATTAGCCATTTATCAATCGCGGAACTACATCCCAATGGAAAAATGACCTTGAACATTTCAAACAATGCAAGTGGTAAAATGATGCTTGTAAAAAACACCATTTCAAGCTCAGAAAAACAAGATTTGTTAGCAATATTTACTACTTTTAATAACAATTCAAAAAATGCTATCAAACAAATTATAGACAGTGATGTAACATCACATGTTGCTCATTTCAATGAAATGGCAATAACATTTGAGAGTTTTGAAGATGCCTCACACACTATTAAAAACAATCATGAACATTGGAATGGCAATGTATTGTTTACCAAAAGTGGCTTACTCAATGATATCGTAAATTTAATGACAATATGTTAATATTTTTAAACTACAGGGTAATACACCGTTCCCCAATCTTCGTCAATATTTTCTAACATAATATCAATGATTAAAGGCACAAGTAAAGATAACATATTAGCACCATCATTTACCTGAGCCCTATTTACTTTACTTTTAAAAGTAGCCCCACCATGTATTAACTGGTTCCTAACAGTGTACAACCTATCTAAAACAATTTCTAATAGCAAGTCTACTTTTTGATTAGATAAATATTGGTGTGCATTAGCTATCGATATTTGAAGAAGTTTGTGCCAATCAACTTTATCACCCCTATTATAATCCCAAAAAGGTTTGAAAACATATTTGTTTTCAATTAATAAGCGAATATTTGCAGGGAATTTTAACCACATTAAATTATAAAACCTATCATCAACATCGTGAGTAACCAGTTTATTTATAAAAATTTTGAATCGTTGTTGTTCATTTAAACTAATACTATTTTCTTCCATTGCATAACAAGAATTGAATGCAATCCATAAACTAATGAATTTCAAATCCATATTATCATCAATTTCCTCGGCACATTTTAACCAACTTATGGCCCTGTGTATCCTAGTATTAATTGGCTTTTCGCCAATTTTAATCAAATTAAATTTTTCTTTTAAATAAATTGCATCAAATGTTTTCATATTACTTACAATAATATAATTAAAGCGCTAAAATTATAATCCAATTTATTTTTAATTGACTATTTCAAAAAAATCCCTGAAACGACCCAATAAAAATGAAAGTTCAGGTGCCCTTTTAAAAACAGTATTTGCATTTTCTGAATAGGGTAATAATTTTATTTTTATTATGACTGTCATTTCATTTTTTAATTTATCAATTGAAATTATTTTTTGAGAATGATGCAATGGCATTTTCTTCACATAGGAAGCCGCCCAACCTTTGAATTTGATTTTTATATCTTCTATTTTCTCGTTTTCCCTATGATTCCAAATGCCAATACTATATTTGAAATAATCTTTTAGCTTAAAAAACTTTGCTAATTCTTTATAATTAAAATGAATGATTTCTTCTGTTTCCTGATCTAAAAGTACATCAACCTGAAGTTTAAAAATTTGATCTAATCGATAGTTTACAATATATTTTTTTTGATCGCTAACAACTGCTGCCGTTAAATAATAAATATTTTCATACAATCTAATTTGTAAAGGAGATACCTGATGCCATTTAGATTTATTTTTATTATCATCTAATTGATTTACATCTATGTAATTGAATTCAATACATTCTTCTCTTTTAATATTACCTAATATTTTAATTGCTAAACTTATTATATCTTCTTCATTTATTAAACTAGGTTTAGTAACAATTACCGCACTGGAACAAGCCATTTCTTCCTCGTCAATTTTGTAATCCTCTATCAAATTAGCCATAATTTTACTTACAGCTGGAATGTTTTCGTAATTTTTAAGTATGCCAATTAAAAATGGAATGGTAAGTCGCTCATCTTCTTCCAAATCGCCAAATTCTGGCATAATTGCATTTTCAGGATAACGATATAATTTGTTTTCATATATCAAATTAAAAAACCATCCTTTCTTGTTTTTCCTTATCCCTGCATTACTATAAATAAAATCACCTAATCTTAAACTTTTTATATGGGAGTTCAACATCCGAATCTTAATGGTTTCCATTCCTAGGCTAATTAATTTTTGGTTTACATAATTAAGTATTTCTTCTAGTGTGGAAGGTCTTGTCCTAATTAATTCATCAATGAATTGAATTCTTATTTGCTTTGGAGAATTATAATTTAACATGCTTCAAATATAATTTTTCTACTCTGCAATACCATTGCATAGTAAAAATATATATTTGTTAAAAAAAATATTATTTGAACTCAGATACCTCATTTCAAAAAATAAAAAATTAAATTAAATACCTAACAGTTAATTATTTAACAATTATATCAAATATAAAATTATGGAATCAACACTGAACAATCCCTTGCTTACAAGTATTACTCATATATATGAAAACAGGGATGATTTATTTAAAAACACACTAATAATTGAAAATTTAAGTGCTGATTTTAAAACTGTAACTGACTTTTTATTAGTTGACGATAAAACCGCTGCTGTATTGTCTATAATCATATGCGAGCAAATAATGGGAGACGGAAAGCCATTTAAAAAAACATTGAAAATTTTAGGTTTTAGTCCTTTAGACTTTATTTTTATAAGTAATAAATTTAAAGAACTTAAAAAGAAGGGTTGGGTCAGGCTATGCAAAAAAAGATACAATTCAAGGTCTGAAGACATAGAAATAGCGAAAGAATTAATGGATGCTATTATGTATAATAATATAGAAAAATTGATAATTTATGAACCAAAGAATTTATCGGAGGCTTTACTACAAATTAGAAATTTTACTAAAAATATTATAGGTGACTTTTACCAAGATGAACTCATAGAAGCTACTTATGATTACATAGAAAGACTTACTACTTTTCCTTATATTAATCAAATTTTAGAAGAGGATAAACTTGAAAAATTAGAAAAAGTAATATTGATATGGCTTTCAGCTGAAAACATTTTTAATAAGGAAGAATTTGATTTAGATAATATTATAGAAATGTTTAGTGAAGACCATTCCGTTTCTTATAGTTTAAAACAAAGAATAATAAACCATGAAAGTATAATCATGAAAGATGGATACCTAGAATATTTGAAACCCAATTTAGCCGATTTTTCCTCCGTAAAATTAGGTGATAGATTAACAGACTTACTAAATGTGCATTGCCCAAAAATGGAACATGTTAAAGTTGCACCCAAATATTGTCAATTGATTGATCCAAATGATGTAGAAACTCAGCAATTGTTATTTAACGATAATAACAAAAAATCAATAGACGATATTATCAATCTTACTTCTGAGTCTAAATATTTAAATTTAACTAAAAAATTTACTGATAAGGGAATGAAACCGGGACTAACCATGTTGTTTTACGGATTACCTGGAACAGGAAAAACCGAATTGGTAAAACAAATTTCTAAAACACATAATAGAGCAATATTTCAAGTGGAAATGTCGGCTATTAAAGACATGTTTGTGGGTAATTCCGAGAAAAATTTAAAAAGAGTTTTTAAAGATTATAGCGATGCGGTTAAACAATATAAAATTACTCCCATACTGCTATTTAATGAAGCCGATGCAATATTAGGCAAAAGGAATTTAGTTCAAAATGCAGTTGATCAAATGCTCAATTCTATGCAAAATATTTTATTGCAGGAATTAGAAGATTTTAAAGGTATTTTTATAGCAACCACCAATCTAATTGAAAATATAGATGGAGCTTTTGACCGAAGGTTACTTTATAAATTAAAGTTTGAAAACCCCAATGATGAAACTCGTTATAAAATATTACAAAATCAATTTGCAAATATCAATAACAAAACGCTAAAGCTAATTAGTACGCAGCACCAATTAAGTGGCGGGCAAATTCAAAACATAAAAAAGAAGTTTGTAATTGACCAATTGCTTTTTGAAAACAATTCAAATATTTCTAATAAATTAATTGATTTTATTGAAGAAGAAACACAGTTTAGGTCAATAACTAAAAACAAAATTGGATTTAATAAATAAGTAATAGTAGTGTAATTATTGCATTTAATAGGCAACAAAAAACCTAGGTTAATTTGATAATTAATCTAGGTTTTTATACATTACTCCAGTAATCAATAAAAAAAATCACAAGCTTATCTTTACTTTATAAATAATTATGCCCTTCAATTACCTCAATTGTTAATCCTAAATCGCCCTTAACAATTCTATAATAAATGAATGGTTCATGCTTATCAAACATAAAAGCGTCAGC
>CAISTO010000264.1 GCA_903888395.1 uncultured Bacteroidota bacterium
CTGGATCGTTGCTATCAATCCAAGGTTCACCATATATAATGATATCGGCTGGTAAAGCAGCTTTAATTGCTAATAATGTTTCCTTGTCTGTTTGTCCGGCCAAATCAATTCTAAAGCCATCTACGCCAAATTCTTCAATAAAATGTTTGCATTGATCAATGATCCAACGTTGTGTCATGTAACGATTTTCGCTTTTGGTTTCGTTGCCATATTCTCCAATATGTTCCAAGTTTTTGGTTCGGTAATAATATTGTTTATCAAAAGCATTGAAGTGATATAAATAATTTTTTGCATCCAGGTTATCGGCAGTATGGTTAAAAACAAAATCAACGATTACAGCAATATTTTTGTCATGAAATTTTTGAATCACATCTCTAAATTGTTTGCGTTCATCGCCCGGCATGGTACCTTTTTGTCGATATCTGCTTTCTATGGCAAAGCTATGAGAAGTGCGGTAACCCCAATCGTAAGTTTCGTTGGCTATACCTTGCTCTATCATGTATTTATCTTTACTAAAAGCTTTCTTCCATTCATCTTTTGGCCAATTAAGCATTTCTTGAACAGGCATTAAATGCACGGTATTTATTCCCAAATTAACCAAATGATCGAAACCAATGGCATAACCTTTTGAATTGGTTAAACCAGAAACGCCCATACCTGCAATGGTTCCTTTTAAATCGTTTGAAACAGGAAGCAAATCAGTAAAATCTTGCACATGAACTTCATAAGCCATTACTTGTTCTAATCTTGGACGACCATTAGTCAATGCCGATGCTGGAACTGTTTTTGGAGTTACCATGCAAGCGCCAAAACCATCGTCTGTTACCCTTGCATATGGATCACTTATGTGCACAGGATTTGTTTCATAAAAAAGGTTTCCAGGATCTTTAAAACCATGCACCGTATAGTCGTACCAAACGCCTTCTAAGTTTTCATTAACCATTGTTTCCCAAACACCTTGCTCATCTACTTGCATGTCAATAGTGCTGTAAGGAGTTTTTGAGTAAAAAATATCTTTATCACTTTCGTCAATTGGTTTGTATAAATATAATTTTACCATGGTTGCCCTTGGAGCAAAAACCCTAAAAGTGGTTTGTTTATAGTCGGCCGAAACATTGGCTCCAAGTTCTTTTTCACTTTTTAAATTCTTAAACCAGCCGTCATAAGTACATAAGGTTTTCAATTTAAATTTTGGTATTTCAATATAATAAACCCTGCGTTTATCAATGGCAGTTTTGGTAGAATAAATAACTTTAATGACACCATCTTCTTTCAATTTAATGGTGTAATTATTGGTGTCAAAATCATTGTCTTTTATGTTAAAAGATGTTCCTTCAATTTCTATCTTTTCATTATTGGCATTGGTTAAAATAAAATCGGACTCAGAAAAACTTTCATTTTTGGGCAAACCACTTAATGTTACTTCTATGTTATTGTTATCAATTAAAGTAGCTTTTAATCCGAGTGGTTCAATGCCTTTCATAAAAATTAGGTTTCCACCATCCGTATTGCTTGCGCCAACAGGAGGATCAAGCCATTTTCCTTCATCAATTCTGAACTTAAAAGCCGAACTTGGCTTTATAATTTCAAAATTAGGGTTATAAATTTTTATGTTCCAAATTCCATTACCTTGATTGATTAAAAACCACTTTTTATCGTCCATGTCTTGACTCCAATTACGGAATGAACCAGTAATAATTACTTTATTTTTAATAGAAATATAATAATCTTTTTCATTAAAAATAAAGGCAGTGGTATCGCCTTTATGCTCGTATCCATTGGGCTGAGCCTTTGTAACAATACTAACAAAAACAATAATTATTAAATAAAAAACACTTTTCATAGTGGCGAAAATCGGTTTTTGTATTGAATAAAAATATATTTGCCCAATAAAAAAATGATTATTACAACTATCAAACATTTGCGTAAGTGGTTTGCCCAGTACCCAACAGCAAAAAAGTTTATAAAATTTGGCATTGTAGGAACCTCAAGTACCATGGTAAGTTTATTGGTTTTTTGGTTGCTTTCATTGCAATTTCCTGCACTTAATTTGCTCACAAAAGCAGCAGGATGGATCATGGGTTTCTTTGTTGGATTTACCTTAAATAAATTTTGGACTTACGTAGATCAAACAGATGATGGTGAAAAATACTTGATAAAGTATATTGCGGTATATGCAGTTACTTTTTTTATCTATTTAGGCTTTAATGTTTTGTGCGACCATTATTTGTTTCCAAATGTATACATAGCTGGAGTTTTAGATTCGTTAGGATGGTTGCAAAGTGCAGCTTGGACAAACAATAACGGGCCATTGGTATCC
>CAISTO010000265.1 GCA_903888395.1 uncultured Bacteroidota bacterium
ATCAACTCCTTGTTTGTAGCGTTTGTCTAGTTCTCTTTTCGGTATATTCATATTATAATAAATTATAATGGGTTATATGGAAAATAAAAAAAATCAAATGTCAAACAATGTTAAAACAATTGTTGATATCAGAATATTGGAGGGCACAAGGCACCTACGAAATTTTTCGTACGAAAATAATAGGTAGGGGGTACTTTATGATCTACGAAGGCATTCGTACTAATATTACTCATATAAGTCATTGATTATCAATAGTCATTTTTGCTTATAATTACCATTATGTTAAATACGAAGCCATTCGTAAGCCTTTTACCCTATTATCAGCCCCAAAAATATGTATTTTTACTTTATTGATTGTTACGGCACTCTTTCGCATAAGCTAAGAACCAGCTATAAATACTTCTATTAAATGTAGATATAAATCTATCCATGTATTGATCATATAAATACAATTATCATATACTACTGTACTATACATATACATTATATTAAGTTACTTATATAATGTATGTACTTATATAATGTATAACAAACAGATCAATTAAACAAATTAACTAATTATTAACAATAATAATTTAATTATTTTTAAGTTTATTTCACTTTGTATTCAATTACTCCTTATCTTTATGTCTCATTAAAACACTAACAAAATGAAAAACACACAACAAAACAGGAACAATTTAGCCTATTTAATAACAGGCTTTACAATTGGATTTTTATTAGTTCTAATTATCTTAATCCCTTAAACCTTTATTTATGTATCAATTAACCGAACAAATTATCCCTGTATTATTCATTGGCCTTATTACCTACTTTGTAGGATCTGTATTAAGGTTATTTATCCACCTTTTAATATCTGAAAATGCAAACAATTAGTTTATTTGAATTGATTGCCCTATTTATAGGCTCAATTCTAGTTTATGCCTTAATTAAAACAACCTACGAACACATTAAAAACAAATAAACATGAACAACCAGGACAAAATCAAACAACTAGAAAATCAACTAAAGGAAGTTTTATCAGCTTACAATATCCTTGAGGAGTATTGTTGCTTGTTGGTCGGTAGTGATTGCGATGAAAACGAGACAATAACAGAGGCCAATAAAATAGTAAACAATAGTTTAAACAATCAAAGCAAATAACAATGAAGTATTTAAAATTATCTGAAATAGATAGACAAAATTACACCGAGTTTCAAAACAGGGATTTAACCGAATTAATTGAAGTTAGCAAAAAGGTATCTGTTTTTTATCCTTGTGAAGTCCTGGTGAAAATATCAGAATATGAAAACAAACAGTATTTTGAATATGGGGTAATTGAGTTAAAATACAAAGATTTAGTATTTAATATTAAATATTGGGATCATAAAAAAAGGTACGATATTACTTGCTGCAGCTTACACAATTTTAAGAATATAACAAATTACACTATTTCCCACAGTTTAAAATCATTCAAAGAACCTAATAATATAGGGGTATTGAATTTAAAAAAGATTACTGAATGGTTTGATTATTATGTAATTGTTTACCAGGATCTACAAAAAATAGATTTAGATAACTCAAGCAAAAAAGATGCTTTTTTAAAGTCTATTGAGGGATTACCAGTTGAATGGTTTGGTAATGGCCAAAGCGGAGAAATAATAAAAAACGGTGTAAAGTTTTCATTTACTATTGATGTGACTAGTGTAAGTAAAAAATTAGAGCTTTATTATCAGGTTCCAACTAGTGTTGAATCATTTATACAATTATCTCAAAACAATTATACCAAACAAAACAATTAACAAACAAACAAAAAACACAAACACATGAAAAAATTACATTTAGTTACAACAAAAGACAATTTCCGCCCTGCATTTGAGTACATACAAGTAAAAAACGGCTTTGTATATGCTACAGATGCACACAAATTAATTAAGATCCCTATAAACGAGGCCTTTGGATCTTTACCAGTTGATGCCCCTACAGAATTTTATTTTAAAGCAGATGCCTGGAAAAAAGGTAATTTTTACAAAGCCCTTTATTATAATATCAAAGATAACTACCTGGAGGCCTTCGATAAAAAAGGGAAATTAGGTATTATTGATATTTTAACATTGGAGGCATTTAGTAATTTAGGCCTAAAATATCCTAATTGCGAACAGGTGCTACCTACAGAACAAAGCACAGTTGAGGCCGTAGATCTTATTTCCTTCAATCCTTCGTACCTGCAGGATCTTTGCGAAGTATTCAACCAAAGTAGTAATAATTTTATTTATACTTTTTTTGGCAAAAAGAAGGCTATCAAAGTAACTCATAAAAATATGGAGGGCTTTGGTATTCTTATGCCTATAGATATTCATGATTAACAAGGTTAACTGATGAGCTTTTAATAAGCGAAATAAAGGCCCCTAAATTGGGGCTTTTATATTAACCAAAATTTACTTTTATGCTTTGTACTAAAATTGGGGCTAATTATTACCTAGTAAGTGACATAATTAATAGCCAATATATAAAACGAATTTACCAGGGTTACACAAAGGCCCAGGCATTAAAACAATTTAGGGCCTATAAAAAACAGATCCAACAAAATTGGGCCGAATATCTAGCAAAATAAAAACATGATAAAGACAACAAAAAAAGATCTACCTAATTTGATCCTGATAATTAATAAAATTATCAAGCAATTAGAGGCCCAAAATAAGCGTTAAATTTATAAGTTGATATACTTGTATCAACTTATAAATATAGGGCAAATTTAGGGCTTAAAATAGGCTTAAAAAGTAGTTTTTTAAGCATGGCAATATTACGCAAAGTATAAAGCGTCAATGTTTAAACATTAGTTGTTTATGCAACTAATAGCTAGTTGCTATATGATAGCCAAAAACCTACCAAAAA
>CAISTO010000266.1 GCA_903888395.1 uncultured Bacteroidota bacterium
AAAATTTTATGAAAGCAACAGACACGATTTAAGTTACGAAATAGATGGAATAGTTTTAAAGGTAAATAACTATTTGCAACAAGAAGATTTAGGCTTTACCGCCAAAAATCCACGATGGGCAATTTCATATAAATACAAAGCCGCCACTGCTGTAACGGTATTAGAAAAAGTAACTTATCAAGTGGGGCGAACGGGAGCTATTACGCCTGTGGCAAACTTAAAGCCTGTTCAATTAGCGGGAACTACTGTAAAGCGTGCAAGTTTGTACAATGCCGATGAAATTGAAAGATTAGATTTGCACGAAAATGATACTGTTTTTGTAGAAAAAGGTGGGGAAATAATTCCAAAAATAGTTAGGGTTGATGTGGAAAACAGGAATCCAAATGCTGCAAAAATTGTTTATCAAAACAATTGTCCAGAATGTAGAACTGAATTGGTTAGAAAAGAAGGAGAAGTGATTCATTATTGTCCAAATGTAAACCATTGTCCACCACAAATAATTGGAGCAATAGAACATTTTGTGAGTCGAAGAGCAATGAATATAGATAGTTTGGGAGGAGAAACAGTGGCGGCTTTTTATAAATTAGGTTTAATAAAAACTTATGCTGATTTGTATGATTTGAAATATGAACAAATTTTGAATTTAAGTATTGAAACCAATGATGAAATAGATGAAAGTAAAAGTAAAAAAAGATCAATTAAAGAAAAATCTGCTCAAAATATAATTGAGGGAATTCAGGCATCGAAAGTTATTCCTTTTGAAAGAGTTTTATTTGCATTAGGCATAAGAATGATTGGTGAAACTGTTGCAAAAAAATTAGCAAAACATTTTCAAAATATAGATAATATTATTGCTGCAAGCAAAGAACAAATAGGTGAAATATATGAAATAGGTGATAAAATTGCAGAGCAATTAACACTGTTTTTTAGTGATTTGGAAAATGTGAAAATGATAGAAATGCTCAAAAAGCATGGTTTAAAATTAGCCATTGAAGAAGAAGAAGGTTTGGAAAGAAGCAATAAATTAGAAGGAAAAACGTTTTTAGTGAGTGGCACTTTTCAAATGAGCAGAGATGACTTGAAAAAAATGATTGAGGTTAATGGTGGTAGAAATATTGCTGGAGTTTCAAAAAATTTAAACTACTTAATAGCTGGTGATAAAATGGGACCTGAAAAACTAAAAAAAGCAAGCGATTTAAATATTAATATAATAAATGAACAAGATTTTTTAAACATGATTAAATAATAAAATTACATTAAATAATGAAAATTCTATTTTTAACACTATTAATTTTTAAAACAATTTTAGTTTTTTGTCAAAATGATACAATTCAATTAAATACTTGGGGTAAAGACGATAGGTTTCATAAATACGAAAATACTTTGGCTTTGTTCAAAGTGCATGGCGATACCATTCAAAGTATGGATTTTGAGGATTTAAAACCTGCAATTCCTATAATGATAAAAAAACCAATTGGTTATAAAAATTATGCCTATGGATATTTGTTTTTTGCAGGTTCAAATAACAGCAAAAACGAAGGTTTTGTTACTGTTTTAGTAGGTGATTACAATGCTCAAAATCCTACAATATGGGTTGATAACAACCAAAATTTTGACTTTACAGACGATCAAAAACAATTACTTCCTTATTATTATCAAAAAGGAATAGAGATTGAATTAGATAATTCAACAATTACTGGAGGAAAAAACAGAATTTTATTGACCAGAACCATGCTTTTTGGGAAACTAGAATTAAGGAAACAAAAAGACGATTATTATAAATATTATTACAAAGACAGGACGTTTATAGGACTTGACTTAACATACAGGGAGCAAAGGTATTTGGCTAAAAGTGGAATTGTAAAATTAGATGACGACAGCTTTAGAATTGCGCTTCACGATGGAAATTATAATGGAAAATTTAATGACAATGATACCGATAGAATTGTTATTATTAATTATAATGACTCTATTTTTGATACTACAAACGATTTGTTTGCAAGTAAAATTAGTAAAGATAAAAAGAATAACTATTTTGAAAAAAATGGAAAAATTTTTGAAGTGCTATCAGTTGATCCCGCAGGAGATTTTATAGTAATTAAACAATCAAACAGTGATTTATTATTTGGTAAAATTGCAGTAGGGAAGAAAATACCCAAAGTGAGTATTACAACTCACAAGGGAGAGAAAAAGAACTTAAAAAAATTAAATCGTCATCAGGTTTTTATGTATTTTACATCACTTACGGCTAAAAACTTTGAAAAAGATACTGCTATTCTAAGAAAAATAGCGGCTATTGATTCCTGCAATATAAGGGTTATAATGTTTTTATATACCAATAAAACATATACTGTTAGGATTTTTGGTAGCCAATCAAAGGCTAATTATACTATAGCATTAGGGCATAAATTAATTAATAAGAAATTAGGAATTAGAGGTTTACCTCAAACTTTATTAATAGGAAAAAGAAGGAAAGTTATTAAATATGGTTTGTCTCCGGAAGAATACTTAAATCAACTTCAAAAGTTAAATTAATTTTACAACCATATAATAATCTATTTTTAATTTTTAATTAATTATTTTAACCTAAATAGCATGAAATTTAAATAGATTATGAAAGTATTAGTAATAGAAGATGAACCAAAGGTTGCCGCATTTTTAAAGCAAGGATTAGAAGAGCAAGCTTTTGATGTTACAGTGGCCTACGATGGTTTTTTTGGAAAGAAAATGGCGATAGATAATTACTATGATGTAATTATACTTGATTTATTAATTCCTTATATTAACGGAATAGACTTGTGCAAACAATTAAGAGAAGAAGGCTTAAAAGCACCAATTTTGGTATTATCTGCATTAGGAAGTACCGATGATAAAGTATTAGGATTAGAAGCAGGTGCAGATGATTACTTGATTAAGCCATTTGAATTTAGAGAATTAATTGCTCGTTTACGTGCATTATGCAATCGTTACACCGATAACTTGCAAGATCAAAAAGTACTTAAGTTAGCAGACTTAGAACTTGATTTATACAAAAAAGTAGTGCGTAGAGGTGGTAAAAGTATTGATTTAACAGCAAAAGAGTTTAGCTTGTTAGAGTATTTATTGCGAAATAAAAACAGGGTAATCTCTCGTGTTGAAATTTCGGAAAAAGTTTGGGAAGTAAGTTTTGATACTGGAACAAATATTATAGATGTATATATTAATTTCTTACGTAAAAAAGTAGATAGAAACTTTGGTGTAAAGTTAATTTATACCATGGTTGGAATGGGTTATATTATGAAAGAACCTGATTAATTAAATTTATTTAAAATAAAAATAAAAAAAGCTGCTTTATTAAGGCGGCTTTTTTTATTTTTACAAAAAATTTACAAGCGCAAATAAATGAATTTTAAAAATAAACTTGCTTTAAAGTTAACAGTAATTGTTGGTTTACTTTTAATTATTTTATCAATAGATTTATACACTTTATCAAAATCATATTTTTATAATAAATATGAAAAAACATTAAAAAACTCAAGTATCAATTTTGTTGATATTTTATTAGATTCTGATAAATTGGATGAAAAATTAATTGAAAGTAAGAAAAAAATATTTGCAATTTATAATCCTAAAATTTTAGTACTAAATAAATCGAATGAAACACTATTTGAAGATAATACAATAACAAATGATATAAAAAATAATTTGTTAAATGAAATTTCAAACAAGGAGTCAAGCTCAATATTAATAGGAGATACGCTGTATTTAGCCTATAATTATGTATTTAAAAATAAATCATATAAAATAATTACTTCAAACATTCATATAAACAGCACGTTAAATTTTGAAATTATAAAAACAGGTTTATTAATATTGGTAATAATTTGTATGGCTTTTACCTATTTTATGGGATTATATTTTGCAAAACAAACATTATTGCCAATAAAAAATATCATTGAACAAGTAGAAAAATTTAACGAAGTAAATTTAAATGAACGTTTAAAAATAAGGAATGAAAAAGATGAAATTTCACTATTGGCAACTACATTTAATCAATTACTAGATAGATTAGAGAATTCTTTTATACTTCAAAAATCCTTTGTTTCTAATGCCTCACATGAATTTAGAACTCCATTAACAGTAATGAAAGGGCAAATAGAAGTTTTGCTTTTACAGCCAAGGTCAAACGAAATTTATTTGAATACCTATATTTCATTATTGGAAGACATTAATAATCAAATAAACTTAATAAATGGTTTAGGTGATTTGGCAAATGCCAATGCAATGTTCCCGAATGTAGTTAATTCAAAAATACCAATTATTGACCTTTTAGACGACTGTTCAAGTGAATTAAACAAAAACAAAAAGTACAAAGTTGTTTTAACAATTGATGAATTACAGGACGATGAAAACACCATGTATTTAAATGGTAACTATGCATTACTTAAATCCGCATTTATAAATGTAATGGATAATGCATGTAAATTTAGCAATACCCTTTCATGCCAAGTAAACTTAATTTGCAATTCAGATTTTATGACAATTACCGTGGTAGATCAGGGTTTCGGTATTAACAAAATAGATTTAGTGAATATTTTCGAATCATTTTACCGTTCAAATAACACACGCCATATTCAAGGACATGGAATTGGATTAAGCCTGGTAAAAAAAATAGTAGAGTATTATCATGGAAAAATTACAGTAACATCAGAAATTGGGAAAGGAACTAAAATGAGTATTTATTTACCAAATGTAAATGCACAAAATGAAAGACAAATTTAATTGTCGTATTTTTCTAAATGCTTAACAAATACTGTAAAATCTTTATGGTATTCCGCAGTAATTAAATAAGGTTTGTTAAATGCAGTAAAACTTAGTTGATATGCGTGAAGCACTACCCGTTTAATAATTGGCTCTTCATTCTCCCATTTTCCTTCTTTAAATTTTGGTTTAAATTGAGATAGAAAAACTTTTTTACCTCCATAACTTTCATCAGAAACAATAGGAAAATTTTGAGATGCTAAATGAATTCTTATTTGATGTAACCTACCTGTTACAGGCTTACAAGCTAATAAAGTAAAATGCTTGTATAATTTCAAAGTTGAAATGATAGTTTTAGAGGGTTTGCCTTCCTTTTTATCTACAAACGCAAGTCCTTTTTTAGTTTGACTTAAAGGCAAAATTATTTCTTGATCGCTTACCATTAATTGTCCAGCAACTATGGCATGATATGTTTTTTCAACTTCACGCTTTTCAAATTTAATAGCCATTTCACGGTATGCTTCATCCGATTTAGCAATCAATAAAATGCCACTTGTTTCTTTATCTAATCGATGGCATAGTCTTAATTCCTCATTATATTTTTTAGCCAACTTAATAATACTCAAATTATCATCGTGTCTATCGTCTAGACTTGAATAAAAAGCAGGTTTGTTTATAAATACAAAATGTTCGTCTTCGTATATAATAATTTCTTTTAAACTGTGTAGGTGTTTCATAAATTGGAATGCAATATTAAGCTTTTGAATGTGTTTAGTAACATTTTACTTTAAACCAATGTGTTGATTTGCGTAAAAATACTATAATTGCATAAAAACATCATGATGATAAAAAGATTTTATATTCTCACATTTAGCATTTTAATTGGATTAAATACATTTGCACAGCAAAAAAGAAACGGACATTTACCAGCTGCAAAAACAAAAGCAGAATATCAATTAATGATAGAAAATGCTAAAAAAGAACCTATATTTTTAGGAAAAGGCGCTACACTTCCATCCAATATGAGAATGCCTGGAGAATTTGAAGAAAGTAAAGCAGTTTGTATTAGTTGGGCATATGATTATGATGAATTTTATAATATTTTAGGCGTAGATACGTATACTACTTATGGTTGGATTTCGGCACAATTAGCGCATTATATTTCTGAAGAATGTGAAGTTTGGATAAGAACTTGGGAGCAAAGCGATAGTATAAAAATATTAACTTTTATGGAAAGCTTAGGCTGGCCATTAAAGAATTATAAATTTTTTCCTAAACAAGGTGATGATTTTTGGATGCGTGATTATGGTCCAATGTCGTTTTATTATGGTACAAAAGACAGCGTTGGATTTGCTGATATGAAATACTACGATGGACGAGATTTAGACAATGTATTCCCAGCATATTTGGCAAGTAAAATGGGTTATAAAAATTACGTAAGTACTTTAAATGCGGAGGGCGGTAACTTAATGACTGATGGTTATGGTAAAATGTTTTTTAGTTCAATCATTAAAACAGAAAACCAAGCCATACAAAGTTGGACTGCAACTACTACTTATAACACCATGAAATCAATTTTTGGCACGCCAAGTTTACATGAATTACCAACTTTAACCTGCGATGGTGGTACAGGTCATATTGATTTATTTACGCGATTTATAGATGAAGAAACATTAATGGTTTCAAAATTACCAGCTGAGGTTACTGCATCTGATAAGCAAAAAATAGAAGACAGTTACCAAATAATGACTGGTTTAACTTCAACTTATAATCGCCCATATACCATTTATAGAATTCCACATCCAACAGGCGATGACGGAAAGCACGATAGTGTAACTTGCGAGCAATTAAATAACGATGCGCGTAATTTTATCAATGGCATTTCGGTCAATAATTCATTTCTTTTTCCTTCCTATTCCGATGAATTTGATGGCAATCAAAAGCAAACTGATTCAATAGTTGAATTGTATAAAAGCATAATGCCTGGCTATAAAATTATTCCAATTGATAGCAGATATATGAGCCCGTTGGGCGGTGCTATTCATTGCATAACTATGCAAATTCCTGCTGATAATCCAATTAGAATTTGGCATCCAAAAATTCAAGTAAATAAAGTATTTCAGAACAATTTTAAAATAATTACGAAATGCGAAAACTACAGTGGAATAAAAACAGCAAATTGTATATACAGGAAAAATAATGAAGCTTGGCAAACACTTAATTTAACTGATAGTGCTGGCTATCATATAGGAATTTTAACTGTTAGTGGATTAACAAGTACTGATTTTGTTGAATATTACATTGCCGCGGAATCAAATAATGGTAAAAAAGTAACTAAACCCACTACTGCTAATGCAGATGCACAAGGTTATTATCGCATTCAATTTGAAAACGGTACAAACTTAAACGAAGTATTAATTACTCCTAAAAATTATTTATTTGCAGCTTATCCAAATCCTGCTACTTCTCAATTACATATTCCATTTCAATTATTAGAAAAAGGAAATATTACCATTAAAATTACTGATATTACTGGTAAAGTATTAGTGGAACAAAGCACCAATGCCATTATAGGGCAACAAGAAAACATATTTAATATTTCGGGATTTTCAAACGGATTGTATTTTTATACTTTAAGTTTAAATGGAGAAATTATAAATACCAGAAAGTTTTTAAAACAATAATTTATTTGAATTATTTGAAAGTAATCAAAAGGCTGTCTCAAAAAAGACGGCCTTTTTTTATATCATTGTAAAAATTAATTCAATAAAAATTGCATTTTTGTTACCAATGAATTCAAAGAAATTTTCCTTATTAGTAGTTATTGTTTTTGTTTGCAATGCGTTATTTGCGCAGCATACCTATATTACGTTTAACCCCGCCATGAATCATATTATTGACAGGTTTGAAATAAAAAACAGTGTGTTAAACAATGACTATTTTCATACTAGTACTAAAAGCTATAGACGCCAATCTATTGCTGATTATGCTAACAATTTGTATAAAAACGATTCTAATTTATCAAATCAAGATTTATTTAACTTAGAGTATTTATTAACTGACAACTTTGAATGGGCAAAAAATGATTTAACATTATCGAAAAAGCCATTTTTAAAAGACCTTTATAAACAAAAAGCAGCCTTGCTTTCTGCACAAGTTACCGATTTTAATTTAGTGGTAAATCCAGTAATGCTTTACCAAGTTAGCACCATAGACTTTAACGGAAACAATGTATTACTAAACAATAGAGGCATAGAAATTAGGGGAAATATTACAGATAAAATTGGTTTTTATACCCAAGTAAGTGATGAAATTATGCGCCCTTTGCCAGTGGTTTTTCAAGAAGCACAAAGAACAAATGTGTACCAAGGAGTTGGGTTTTATAAAAACTCTGATGGCAAAGAAGTAAATTATTTTTTATCGAGTGGTTATGTGAGCGTTTCGGCTAATAAATACATGGACTTTCAATTGGGTCACGGTCGTCAGTTTATTGGCGATGGAGCGCGTTCGTTTATCATTTCAAACAATGCAGTTGATAATTTTTATGTGCGTTTAAATACCAGAATTTGGAAATTAAATTACACCAATATTTTTAGTGAATACCGTGATTTTAATAATTCAAGTTATGGGGTTCAACCAACCCATTATTCCGCTACGCATCATCTTTCGGCTAATATTGGAAAAAAACTAAACATAGGAATATTTGAAACCATTATTTTTCAAAGAGACAGCGGACATGTAAGCAAAGGTTTTGAAGCAAATTATTTGAACCCAATTATTTTTTATAAATCAATAGAAAATGGTTTGAACAGTACTGATAAGGCCGTGTTAGGTGCAAATATTAAGTATAATTTTTTAAACCATTTTTCTGCCTATGGGCAATTGGTATTAAGTGAAATGGTATTGAATGAAATCATTCATAACCGTGGTTGGTGGGGAAATAAATGGGCTTATCAGTTAGGTTTAAAATACATAGATGTTTTTGGTATTTACAATTTAGATGCACAATTAGAATTAAATGTTTGCAGGCCATTTATGTACACTTCCTATTCATCGTTACAAACTTATACCAATTATAATCAGCCCATGGCTCATCCTTTGGGCGCTAATTTTTATGAAACCATTGGCGTATTGCGCTACCAACCTGCCAAACGTTTAAACATGCAATTAAAAGGGATTTATTATGCCATAGGTTACGATACTGTTGGTGGAAACGTGGGACAAAATATTCAATTAAGTTACCGAAGTAATTCAATAGGGATTTATGGAAATGAAATAACGCAAGGTCAACTTACAAAAGTTCTTTTTATAGATTATATGGCAAGTTATATGCTTAAACATAACTTATTTATTGATTGCGGTTTTACCTACCGCAATTGTAAAAGTGCCATTAATGAATACAATGCAGAAAGTTTATTTTTAAACTTAGGTGTAAGGGTAAATATGGCTAGAAGAGAATATGATAGGTAGTTGTTAGTTGACAGTTGTCAGTTGATAGTTGTTAGATGATAAGTTAATGGGGTTGGTAAGATGATGGAGTAAATTGAGTATATGAAGTTCTTAAGCAATTCCCTAAACTAAGAACTAAAAACTCATTACTATCAACTGACAACTAACAACCATCAACTATTACTCAAACCTTAGCGCTTCAATTGGATCTAATTTGCTGGCTTTTTTAGCAGGATAATATCCTGAAGAAATACCAACTACAAAGCATAAAAACAAACCTAAACCAATCCATGCCCACGGAATAATAAAGCCTCCACCTATGAACGAGGTCACTAAATTTCCAACTAAAATTCCTAAAATTATTCCTCCAATTCCACCAAGCTGACAAATCACTAAAGCTTCAATTAAAAACTGCTTTTTGATATTATTTTGCGTAGCACCCAACGATTTTCTAATACCTATTTCTCGGGTACGTTCAGTAACCGAAACCAACATAATATTCATTAATCCAATTGCTGCTCCTAGCAATGTAATAAAGCCAATAACTGTAGCAGCAATGGTTATAAAACTTAGCTGACTAATTACTTGGTTGGCCACATTATCGGCTTTCATGATCTCAAAATTATTTGGTTCACTTACTTTTAAACCACGTACACGTCTAAAAACACTAATGGCTTCATCAACTGCCACATCTATATTGGTTACATTTGTAACAGCCACTGTAACCACTGCGCTCATGCTTTTTTCCGAAAATACTTGATAGGCATTATCAATTGGAAC
>CAISTO010000267.1 GCA_903888395.1 uncultured Bacteroidota bacterium
ATACTTCATAATTCATAATTCATAATTTATAACTCATAATTCATAATTCATAATTCATACTTCATAATTCATACTTCATAATTCATAATTCATAATTCATACTTCATAATTCATACTTCATAATTCATACTTCATAATTCATAATTCATAATTCATAATTCATAATTCATAATTTAAAATTTAAAAAGCATGAAATTTTTTCAACATTTTGGTGAGTATTTACTGTTCTTAAAAGCAGTATTTACCAAACCCGAAAAAGGTAAAATATTTTTCAAACAAATAATTACCGAGAGCAATAATATTGGTGTGGGCTCATTTGCCATTATTTCACTTATAAGTGGTTTTATTGGAGCAGTTTCCACCATTCAAATTGGCTACCAATTGGTAAGCGGAATTTTACCTGATTATTTAATTGGAAGAATTGTTCGCGATAGCAATATTCTAGAATTTGCGCCAACCATAACAGCTTTGGTTTTAGCAGGCAAAGTAGGCAGTAATATTGCCTCTGAAATTGGAACCATGAAAGTTAC
The DNA here is from genome assembly GCA_903888395.1 of uncultured Bacteroidota bacterium. Taxonomy (GTDB): domain Bacteria; phylum Bacteroidota; class Bacteroidia; order UKL13-3; family UKL13-3; genus JAAFJM01. The sequence goes on from CAISTO010000267.1 coordinate 531, forward strand.
AGAGCAAGTAGATGCCTTAGAAATTATGGGTATCAATGCAGCTCACTATACTTCGATGGCAAAAATTATTGCAGGTATTTTAACCATTCCAATGTTGGTTTTATATGCTATGATTTTAAGTTTAATAGGCGGTGCCGTTTCTGGCTGGGCTTCTGGAATTATAAGTGTGGAGAGTTTTGTTAAAGGTTTAAGAACCGATTTTATGGGTTATAATGTGGTGTTTGCTTTAACCAAAGCATATACCTTTGCATTTTTAATCACCTCAGTGTCGGCTTTCCAAGGATTTAGAACCCAGGGTGGCGCTTTAGAAGTGGGTGAAAGTAGTACCAAAGCTGTTGTTTATAGCTGTATGAGTATTATATTTTTCGATTATATTATTTCACAATTAATGTTATTCAAATAAATGGTAATCATTGAAAATGTAAATAAAACTTTTGGCACTAAACATGTTTTAAAAGATATTTCTGCCAAATTATATAAAGGGAAATGTAATTTTATTATTGGAGCCAGTGGTGGTGGCAAATCAGTGCTAATGAAATGCATGGTTGGCTTGTTAACTCCCGAAACTGGTAGCATTACTTTTGATGGACGTGATTTTTTGAAACTTAATTACAACGAAAAAATTAGTGTCAGAAAAGACATTGGCATGCTATTCCAAAACACTGCTCTTTTTGACTCATTAAGTGTAGAAGAAAATGTAGCTTTTCCCTTAAGAATGTTTACCGATTTTTCCGAAGAACAAATCATTGAACGCGTGAATTTTTGTTTAAGTAGGGTAAATTTAGTTAATTTAAATAAACTGTTTCCCTCTAATATTTCAGGCGGACAAAAAAAACGGGTGGGCATTGCTCGCGCAATAGCTTTAAATCCTAAATACTTGTTTTGCGATGAACCTAATTCAGGATTAGATCCATTAACAAGCCGTGTAATTGATGAGTTGATTACTGATATTACAAAAGAATATAATATTACTACAATCATTAATACCCACGATATGAAAAGTCTTTTTGTAATGGGTGAAAATATTATATTCATACATCAAGGACAAAAATGGTGGGAAGGTGAAAAAGCGGAGATACGCCCAAGTGGTAACAAAGAATTACTTGCGTTTATGGAAGCAAGTGAGTTTTAAACTTTATTTTTAAACTTTTGAATTATTGATTCTATTAAAATAATAAATACATTTGTTTCATGCATAATATATCTGTAAAAGCTGCAAATTTAATTGGTTCTGAAATTATAAAATTAGGTGCCGAAATCAATCAAAAAATTAAAGAAGGAAATCATATTTACAATCTAACAATTGGAGATTTCAATCCTAAATATTTTAGCATTCCTAACGAGTTAAAACAATACATTGTTGATGCTTATGAAAACAATGAAACCAACTACCCTCCTGCCGATGGTGTGTTGGAATTAAAAAAAGCAATTCAACATTTTATTTTCAAATACGAAAATATTCAGTTTGCGGATGATGAGTTAATGGTAGCTGGTGGCGGACGTCCTTTGATTCATGCTATTTACAGCACTATTTTAGATCCAAACGACAAAGTTTTATACCCTGTACCCAGTTGGAATAACAACCATTATTGTCATTTAAACGATGCCGTAAAAGTAGAAGTTCAAACCAAAGCAGAAAATGGTTTTATGCCAACTGCCGATGAATTAAAACCATATATTCACGATGTTGTTTTATTAGCACTTTGTTCCCCTTTAAACCCAACAGGTACTACTTTTAAAAAAGAACAATTAACTGAAATATGTGATTTAGTTTTAGCCGAAAATTTAAAAAGAACTGGAAATCAAAAACCATTATACGTTCTTTTCGATCAAATATATTGGATGTTAAGAACGGATGGAATTGAACATTTTAATCCAGTTAGTTTAAGACCTGAAATGAAAAAATATACCATTTTTGTAGATGGTATTAGCAAAAGTTTAGCTGCTACAGGAGTTAGAGTTGGTTGGGGATTAGGACCTGCTGAAATCATTTCAAGAATGAAATCTATCATTGGCCATATAGGCGCTTGGGCACCAAGAGCAGAACAAATTGCCACTGCAAAATTTTTAGAAAACGACCAAGCCATCAACCAATATTTAGGCGAACTAAAACAAAAAATCGACTTGCGTTTTAACGCACTATATAATGGCTTTGAAACTCTAAAAGCAAAAGGTTTTCCTGTTCAAATTATAGCACCTGAAGGAGCCATTTATTTAACAGCTCAGTTTGCGTTAATTGGCAAAAAACAGTTAGATGGTAAAATCATTGAAACTACAGCTGATATCTCTTCATTTTTAATCAATCGTGCGCAATTAGCATTGGTTCCATTTACAGCATTTGGTTGCCCTAATGGAACTGATTGGTACAGAATTTCTGTTGGTACTTTAAATGAAAACGACATTCCTGATTTACTACTCAAATTATATAATGCCTTGAACGAATTAACATAAAAAAATCCCAATTGATGATTCAATTGGGATTTTTTTTTATAATTTATCTGTAACTTACTTCTAAATTATGAATGTCAATTAATGGTTTTAAAAACTCCTCTAATTGATAAACACTTAGTTGCGAAGCAGCATCACACAATGCTTTTTCAGGATCAGGGTGCGTTTCTATAAATACACCGTCAACTCCTGCAGCAACTCCAGCTCTGCTTAACACAGGTAAAAACTCACGAGCTCCACCTTTTGCATCAGCACTTGGAATGCCATATTTACGAATGCTATGGGTAATGTCAAAAACTACTGGATATCCTAATTGGCCCATTAAAAAGAAACTTCTAGGATCTACCACCATGTCGTTATAGCCAAAAGTAAAACCACGTTCAGTTAATATTACTTGATCGTTACCTGAATCCAAACATTTTTGAACTGGATGTTTCATGTTTTCAGGAGCCAAAAACTGACCATGTTTAATATTTATAACTCTACCAGTTTTGGCAGCAGCAACCATTAAAGTAGACTGCATACATAAATAAGCAGGAATTTGTAATACATCACAAACCTCGCCAGCAGCAGCTGCTTGGTCTGGATAGTGAATATCTGTTAATAAAGGAAAACCAAATTGCTCTTTTACTTTTGCTAAAATAGCAACACCTTTTGCTAATCCGGGACCATCGTAGTATTTCAAACTGCTTCTATTGTCTTTTTGAAACGATGATTTGTAAATCATTTGGATATTTAACTTTTCCGAAACTTCTTTCAGTTTTTCGGCAGTTTTCATCATAATCATTTCATCCTCTATTACACAAGGGCCAGATATAAGAAACAATTCATTGCCTCCACAAGCTATATCTCCAACTTTTACTATTTTTTTTGTCATGGTATTTATTTTGAGTCCTCGGTTTTACCAATATTGTTTTTCAAAGTTCTCACCGATTTCAATTTGTCTTCTAAATCTTTAATCAATTTTTGAGCCGCAGCTATTTTATCGTGGAATTGAGTCAACATGTCATTTTTAGAACTGCTATTTTTAAAGAATCCTAAATTATTATCCCATGTATCAATGTCTGATTTTAAACCTTTGATGCGTTCTTGTAAAACTCTTTCTTCACGTTGTAAACGTTGAGCTCCATCAGGGTTATTTGCCAACGATTCAAAATGTGCCTTATCGTCTGCGCTACGCATGTTTTTTCGCAACTCGCGGTGTTTACCATATATTTTATCCAATAAATCATTGTACGATTTCCCAACTGCATCTTTGTCTTTATTAGGAACATAACCTATTGCGCTCCAAGCATCTTGAATGGCTTTTAAATCGTTTAAAACATTTGCGTTATCACCTTCTGCAGTTGATAAAGCTTCCAATTTTGCAATCAGTTCTTTTTTAGCAATTAAATTGGTTCCTTGTTCTGCATTTTGAGCTGCAAAACGTTCTGCTTTCTTTTCAAAAAACAAATCGCAAGCACCTCTAAATTTTTTCCAAATTTCGTCATTGAATTTATCAGGAACAGGACCTATTTCTTTCCATTGTTCTTGTAACGATTTAACTTGAGCAGTTTGCTTACCCCAATCAATTGGAGCGGCTGCAATGTTTTCTACTTGTTTAAAAAGTTCAGTTTTCTTTTTAAAGTTTTCGTTTCTTACTGC
>CAISTO010000268.1 GCA_903888395.1 uncultured Bacteroidota bacterium
CCAATGGTTTCAGCTTGATACTCTACTTCAATTTCATGATCTTTTATTCCTAAAACTTTTTCTGAAAGTTGAATAATATCAAGCAATTTTTGAGGAGCTAATCTGTGTTCAAAATCATTGGCTTCCCACAATTGAAAATTTACAATATTTTCGTTTCTAACTACACCACCACAATCAATAAAGTTTTTGGTAATTTCACCCACTTCAGTTACATGAAAATGTGCTGGTATTTTGTTGCCATTTGGCAATATAAAATTAACCGTTTCTAAAGTTAATAATGCGTCTTTTACTTCTGATAATTTCATAATTTTTAGTTTAGTTTTTAAATGTGAAGTGTCTGATAAGAAAACTTGAAGTTCAAGGCTTGCGAAGTAATAAAATTCGGAGTTTGCTTATTGCAAATGACCAATTTTATTACGAGCATAACGAAGAAATTCGAGTTTTATTACAGACACTTTTTAACAACAATTTGATTTTTTTATTTGTAAATGGTTATTGATATGCGCAAAAAATGCTTGTAAAATGCTCAATGTTTCTTCATTGATACAATAACAAATGGCATTTCCCTCAATGTTTCCTTTAATGATTCCAGCATTTTTTAGTTCCTTCAAATGCTGCGAAACTGTAGGTTGTGCCAATGGCAATACATTTACTATATCGCCACAAATGCATGAGTCTACTGAAAGTAAATATTCAATAATAGCTACACGAGCCGGATGTCCTAAGGCTTTAGCAATGGCCGCCAATTGATTTTGTTTTTCGGTAAAATAATCTGTTTTACTTGCCCCCATTGTCTTATTATTATATTGCAATATTACGATAAAGATTTATTTATTCAAGTTTTTAAATTGAATAATGTTTTTAAATATTGAAATTTGTAATCCTACTCCCTATTTTCATGGTCAAAATAACCTTTGGATTTAATTTTGGTAGAGAAAAAATTCAAGAATAAAACCACAAAAAACAAGAACAATAAAGCTTGTGTACTTACCAAAAATCGTCCGAAAGTGGTAACAGGAAAAAAGTCGCCATAGCCAATTGATGAGGAGGTAATGATGCTAAAGTAAACTGCATCGAACCAATGAGTAAATGCTTGATTTAAATAATTGCCACTGGCATAAATTACTGCGTATGCAAACACAATTTCAAGGTAATTGAAAAATAGTAACAACATGGATCTTTTATAAGAACGAGGTCTTGAAAATAAATCGGAAGCAAAAATTAAAGTGGGAATATAAACAATGGTTTCTAATAACAAATATACCAAAACCATAATGATCGAGGGGTGGTATTGCCAATTATTTACCAATATAACTATTGGGAAAATTACTTTAAGCGTTACGTAAAAATCCAATGCCAAATCCTGGTATTCAATTCCTTTTTTGCTGGCAAATGTTTTCAAATAAATACCAGGAAATAGCAATTGCGATGTAGCTAAAAACAGACGGATAATTTTTTCAATTCCGCTGTCATCTTGATGATGATTGTGCCAAATAGATTGTATATTTTTTATATTTTTTCGAATGGGGCTTACCAATGGTTTTACATTTTTGGCATTACTACCTAAAAATAATTTTTGGATGGTGCGTTTCATATTTAGGATGGTTTAATATACAGAACAGTGTAAAGTTAATGGTTATTTTTATTATCAATACTAATATATTTATCAAAATTCATTGATAATAATTGGCATATTTTTTTTTGAAAGTTATCAGTTAATAGATTTTTTTATAAATATTTAAATTGAAAATGATGAAGAAAAATCAAATGTATTTTTTTATAAACTATAAATTTTGTAATCTTGAATAGAATATTTAAAAATGACATTAGCAATATTAATCCTTTTAGCCTATTTATTAGGTTCTATTCCTACCGCTGTTTGGTACGGAAAAACTTTTTATAAAATTGATGTTCGCGAGCATGGAAGTGGTAATGCTGGTGCTACAAATACTTTGCGTATTTTGGGTAATAAAGCTGGTTTTATTGTGTTATTCATTGATTTGTTAAAAGGTTATTTAGCTACCAGTTTGATACATTTTTCTAACATAGAATTTGACCCTCAAAATCATTTTAACTTCCAAATGGCATTGGGTGTAACAGCAGTTTTAGGTCATGTGTATCCTGTATTTGCAGGATTTAAAGGCGGAAAAGGAATTGCCACTATATTAGGCATGTGTATAGCTTTAAATTGGCAAATTGCATTGATTTGTATTTTGGTTTTTGTTACTATTGTTGCTATTACCAAATACATTTCGCTTGGAAGCATGATTACTGCTGGAATTGGAGCGATACTTTCTTTTTATTTTTATAATAATAATGTGATCGCAAATTGCTTTTTTTGTGCCATAGCAATTCTAGTAGTTTATACTCACAGAACAAATATTACTAGGCTTAAAGCAGGAACAGAAAACAAATTATCATTTAAAAAGAAGGAAAATCAATAATTATTTAAAAATAAATGCAAACAGAAAAAGAACTAGAAGTTGATGTATTGGATTTAATAGACAATGGTTATAAAGTTGTTTTATATAATGACGATGTAAATACTTTTGATTGGGTTATTGAATGCCTCTGCGAAATTTGTGAACATGATGCATTACAAGCAGAACAATGTGCCATGTTGGTGCATTATAAAGGAAAAGCTTTGGTTAAAAATGGCGAAGAAGAAAAATTAAAAAGTATTTGCCAAGCGCTTTGCGACAGAGGACTTTCAGCCGTGGTGGAGCAATGAGATGTGAGAGATGGGATTTGAGAAATGAGATGTGAGAGATGGGAAATGAGATTTGAGAATCTTTCAATCTTTCTCCCGATTAATCAAGATTGTAATCTTTCAATTAAAAAAAAAATATGTTACATAAAGTAGTTGAAAATGCTAACGAAGCAATCAAAGATATAGCAGATGGTGCAGTAATAATGTTAGGTGGATTTGGGCTTTGTGGTATTCCCGAAAATTCAATTACAGCATTAGTAAATAAAGGCGTTAAAAACTTAACTTGTATAAGTAATAACGCAGGTGTTGACGGCTTTGGCATTGGCTTATTGCTCAACACACATCAAGTAAAAAAAATGGTTTCGAGTTATGTAGGTGAAAACGCAGAATTTGAACGTCAGTTATTAAGTGGTGAGTTGGAAGTTGAATTAATTCCTCAAGGAACTTTAGCTACTCGTTGCATGGCTACAGGTTATGGAATGCCAGCTATTTATACGCCTGCTGGTATTGGTACAGAAGTAGCCATTGGAAAAGAAACCCGTGATTTTGACGGTCAAACTTATTTGTTAGAACATGCATTTAAGTCGGATTTTGCCATTGTAAAAGCTTGGAAAGGCGATACACATGGAAACTTAATTTTTAGAGCAACTTCGCGTAATTTTAATCCATTAATGGCCATGGCAGGTAAAATTACCATTGCCGAAGTGGAAGAATTAGTGCCTGCTGGCGAATTAGATCCCGATATGATTCATACACCAGGAATTTATGTGAACAGAATTTTTAAAGGGGAAAATTACGAAAAGAGAATTGAACAAATTACAACAAGAGCAAAGTAATAGTATTTAAAAACTTAGCATTTACCAAATTAACTTTTCTTTATTTAAAAATGCATTGATTCCGCGTTTGCAATCGTTTGTTTGGCGTGCGTGAGCGTTCATTTCGGCTGCATAGTTTAAAGCATCATTCAAATTACGATTTTGTACTTCGTCAATCATTTGTTTGGTTAAAGCCAAACTTTGTTCAGATGCTCCCGTACAAAGTTTTTGAGCAAAATTATATACATAATTTTCTATCTCATTTGCGGCTACTACTTCATTAATTAGTTGATAGTTTTTAGCTTGCTCAGCATTAAATAATTCTGCTGTTAATAATAATTTTTTAGCGGTTTGTTCGCCTACTTTTCTAATTAAAAATACCATAACTATGGCAGGAACAAATCCAATTTTTACCTCAGAATAGGAGAATTTACTTTCAGGAATTGCAAAGCAAAAATCGCAAATACTGGCTAAGCCACAGCCACCAGCAATGGCCGCACCTGCTACTTGTGCAATCACAATTTTAGGTGATTGGTAAATCATTGTAAACAGTTCTTTTAAATGATTACTGTCTGCTAAATTTTCCTCATAAGTATTCTTTTGCATGGCTTGTAAACTTGATAAATCTGCGCCACTGCAAAATGCTTCGCCATTAGCTTTAATAACTATAACTTTACAGTTTTCATCACTTTCGGCTTGGGCGAAAACACGTTTTATTTCTGCTACAAATTCAAAACTTAAGGCATTGCGTTTTTCTGGTCGGTTTAAAATTATATAACCCACACGTTCCTTTACTTCAAATAAAACTAAATCGTTCATGGTATTTAAAATTATGGTTCAATATTAAAGGTAAAAGCGCCATTTTCCATCACATTATTTACATTGATATTTTTAAGGCTTAAAAATTTTGAAATTGTTTGAGCTTGATTTATTTTTAATTTGGAACTAATTATAAGTGAAGCTCTATTATTTTTAATCAAATTTGTGTCTATAAATGTTTTTTGAGTTAAAATATTGATACAATCTGGCAATACATTTTTGCCAATATTTAGCCTCATTTTATTCAATGATATTTGCAAATTATTAGAATATGGAATGGTGTCAATGTCAGTAATTCCGCATGCCCAAATATGTTGCTGAATGTGAAAACAGAATTTGTCGGCATTGTTTAATAAGGAAGAATCAACAATTAATATACTTTTATTGCCATCAAAAATTTGCATAGCAAATGTTTGATTGATATTGTAAACAGTGATAAATTTTTGTTGTTGAATTTTATAATCTTCGTAAGCATTTACCAAAAACACAAGAATAAAAAATACCAATCCAAGTTTTGCCAAGTATTGTTTTCTAGTAATAAAATAACTACAGGTATATGCTACCGCAATAAATATAAGAATGGTTTCTATTTCATTGATTTGAATTCCTGAAATAAAAGAAAATGGTAGTTTTTCGAGCCAAAGCACAATGATATTGGTAATATAAATAAGCCATTTTACCGCCAAACCCAAGGCCATTGCTAAGTAATTAAATATTGAAAATAACTGTGCCAATCCCGCCATAAAAATCATTGCAATGGCAACAAAAATTACCAATGTAGTAAGCGGAATAATTAACAAGTTTGAAACAATAAAATATACTGGAAACTGATGAAAATATAATAATCCTAAAGGAAAAGTTGCCAATTGCGCAGCAATAGAAACCGAAATAATATTCCAAACTTCATTGCCAATTTTACTATTAAAAGTAAACCATTGTTTAAAATATTTTTGAATATTTACAATGCCAAAAACTGCTAAAAAACTTAATTGGAAACCAACATTCGAAAGCATGTTACTATCGAATAAAAGCAACACAAATGCTGAAGCTGCCAAGGTATTATTTACATTGGGTTTGTTTTTAACCATATTGCCTAAGGCAACAAAACTAAACATCACACTTGCTCTTAAAATAGAAGGTGAAAGTCCACATAACAATGAATATGCCCAAATAATAATTAATGAAATAATTGCTTTTAAAACACGTTGATATTTTCGTTTGTCAAAATATTTAAGCACCAAATTAATGAGCCAAAAAATTAAACCAACATGCATTCCACTAACAGCTAAAACATGCAATGTTCCTGTATTTGAATATGCGCGAACCAACTCTGGATCTATTTCATCATCATAGCCATAAAGCAATGCTTTAGAAATGGCTATTTCATTTACACCTTGTACATATTTTAAAAGTGACGCGTTGAAAAATGCTTGTGCTTGATATGCAATTTTCCATAAAATATTTCCACCTAAATGGTCAATTACTGCAAAATTATTTTTGGTAATATATACTTGTCGGTATATTTGGTTAAAGGCAAGGTAACGTTTGTAATTAAACTCATAAGGATTTTGCGGGCCTTTAATTTCTTGACTCGTATTTTTAATTATAATCCTAGTTCCATATTTTAATTGAGCTAAAATAGTTGAATCTTTTTCAAAATAAATCATCAAATTTCCATCAACTGGTATTGATTTCCCTTGATTTATTACTTGCAAAACATTGGCTTTACATTTAATAGAATTTTTACGTATTTGTCCATATTCATTCATTTCTACTACCAAATATTCACCATTGGTTTTGGTAAAATGTGTTTGATAGTTTAAATGATTGTGGCTTGTATGCAAAGCAATTCCACTAAATAACAATGCAACATTAAAAAAAATCCCCAAAATTTTATTGTGAAATTGATAACGAAAAACTTTCCAAATAATGAATAAAACCAGGAATGAAATAGATAAAAGTACTGAAATAGTAATAATTGGTATGGGAAAAAACAGGTTTATACCAATGCCAAGTGTTATTGGAATTACTATTCTAATAAATGGAATTTGATGCCAAAAACCTGCAAACATAAAAACAAATTAAACTAAAATTAATTAGATTGCAACATACACAATTTTAAAAAAGTGTATAAAACTGTTTATTACTGAAACAAATAAATTGATTTGGGTGTTTATAATTGCACAAACAAATTAAAAAATTTATGGGATATTCTACATTATTATTGATTCACAGTTGGCTAAGATGGGCATTTTTATTTGCGGCATTGTATGCAATTATTCGTTCTTTAAATGGTAAAATAAGTAATAAACCATTTGGAAAAGAGGAAAATACAGCGGCTAAAATTTTGGTAGCGTTAACGCATACTATGTTGTTATTAGGTTTAGTACTTTGGTATGTTAGTCCAAATGTGCAGCAAGCATTATCGCAGGGAGCATCGGTTTTTATGAAAGATAGTGTAATGAGAGCTTTGGTAATAGAGCATCCCCTAACTAATATTATAGCTGTAGTGCTGATACAATTAGGCAGAATAAAAAGCAAAAAAGCATATGAAGATGATAGTAAACACATGAGAAGTTTGGTTTATTATGGTTTAGGTTTACTATTAATTTTATCAAGAATTCCTTGGGGAACTAGTCCAATGCTTAGAGGAATGGAATAAATAACGTAAAAAAAAATATTTTCAAATAGCTGTAAACCCTTGTTTACAGCTATTTGCGTTTAAAAAGTTTGATGTTTTTATAGTTTTAAATTTTACATGTTTTAGTTCAATTAAAATAATCATGTTTTATTAATCATTTTTCTGCTTTTTGATTCAAACAATTTTATTATTTTCGTCCGATTTTGCTAAAATCAAGATATGTCGAAAAAAGATCAAATAGATAAAAATAAATTACCAAAACATGTTGCCATTATCATGGATGGCAATGGAAGGTGGGCGAAAGGATTTGGTAAATTCAGAATTTTTGGACATCATAATGGGGTAACGGCAGTAAGAGAAACAGCCGAAGCCGCAGCTGAAATTGGAATAAAGTTCATTACTCTTTATGCTTTTAGTACAGAAAATTGGAGTAGACCAAAAAAAGAAGTGGATGCTTTGATGGAATTATTAGTTGATACCATTAGAAAAGAAACACCAACACTTCAAAAAAATAATATCAAATTAGCATCGATTGGCAATATGAACGATTTACCTGCCAAATGCCAAATTCAATTACAAGAAACCATTGATGCAACTAAAAATAACAATGGATTGACAATGGTTTTAGCACTTAGTTATAGCGCAAAATGGGATTTGGTAAATGCAGTTAAAAGCATTGCAACGCGGGTAAAAAACAATGAAATAACGATAGATGACATCAATGACCAGTTGATAGATAAACATTTATCGACCAGCGAAATGCCTCATCCAGAATTAATGATTAGAACAAGTGGAGAACAAAGAATTAGTAATTTTTTACTTTGGGAATTAGCTTATGCCGAGCTTTATTTTACGTCCAAACTTTGGCCTGATTTTTCAAAAGAAGATTTGTATGATGCCATTTATGATTATCAGCAAAGAGAACGCAGATTTGGCAAAACATCGGAACAATTAAATTCAAACTAAAAAAAGAGAAAGCGGAATAGTTGAATGCTGATTTATAATTCAAATTGGTTTTAAAAAGTAACTATGCACCACTTATTTCGTTATAAACAAATGATAAAAAAAATTGCAATTTTTGCATGTATAATTTTTACTTTTATTAAACCAGTTTTTTCACAAACTGACAGTATAATACCTAGTAATTATGCAACCATAGATTATGGCGCTGCTAAAACATATATTGTGGCTGGTTTTGAAGTTTTGGGAACCAGTTATTACGATAAAAGTGTAATTCAAATTATTTCGGGTATTACTTTAGGACAGAAAATTAAAATTCCTTCCGATGATATTACCAAAGCAATTACTTCACTTTGGAAACAAAAATTATTTGATGATGTAAAAATCAGGGTTCAAAAAATAGAAGACGATAGAATTTGGTTGGAATTAGTTTTAAAAGAAAAACCACGTTTATCTACTTTTAGTATTATTGGTGTTCGTAAAGGAAAAGCCGAAGACATTAGCAATGAATTGACCATTAAAGCGGGCCAAATTATTAATCAAAATTTATTGGTTACCATTGAAAGAGAAATAAAAAAATTCTTTGCCGATAAAGGTCGTTCTGATACCAAAGTTAAATTTGAATTGACAGATTATAATGGGGTAAAAAACACCAATAAATTAAAAATATTTGTAACTCCTGGCCCCAAAATAAAGATTGACCAAATAGTTATAATTGGTAACACTGCATTAACCGCTAAGCAAGTTAGAGGTCAAATGAAAGATACTAAGTGGAAACACCGACTATTTGCTAAATCAAAGTTCATAGATGATAATTTTACTGAAGACAAGAAAAAAATTGTAGAAAAATATTTGAGCATGGGTTACCGCGATGTGCAAATAGCTTCAGATTCTGTTTGGAGAGGAAACGACCAAAATGTGAATATCAAAATAGTGATCAATGAAGGGTTGAAATACTATTTTAGAAACATCAAGTTCATTGGAAATTCAAAATACAAAGATGAAGATTTGACCAGAGTTTTGAATATAAACAGAGGTGATATTTATGACCAAACATTGCTTGACCAACGTTTAAACATGAGTCAGCAGGGTTTAGATATTAGTACGCTTTATATGGACGATGGTTACCTGTTTTTTAGAATAGAACCAGTAGAAGTTTTAATTGAAAACGACAGCATTGATTTAGAAATTAGAATCAGTGAAGGCGAACAAGCAAGAATAAATAAAGTTACTGTTAAGGGAAATACCAAAACCAGCGATCATGTTATTTTACGTGAGTTAAGAACAAAACCA
>CAISTO010000269.1 GCA_903888395.1 uncultured Bacteroidota bacterium
GTATGTTTTCCTAAATTAGGCGCTGCAATGTCATCTCTAACAAATAATATAATTGGTTCTAACCAACTTTGAATTCCTTTAGGTGCGCCAATTCCTCTTTTTGCGTAACCATTAGCTACAGTTAAAAATATCAATATTAAACCAAATACACTAATTAATAAGGTTGCAACATTTTTAGTAATTGAAAAATCTAATACTTTTACATTTGCTAAAACATTTCCACTTTCATCTACCGCGTGAATTTTTTCATGTTCATTTTTGTAATTGTATTTTCCAACATAAACATCATGTCCATGATTGAATTTTCCACTCGAAAAAATATCAATGCCTTTATCTGTATATAATATGACTGGTAAATGAATGCTAGTATGTCCCCATAAATGCCAATCGTGTGCATCGGCTACGTGTTCCATAATAGTTTTGTTAATATCAAATTTTTCTTCATCATGATTTTCATCATGCGGATTATTCGTTTTTGCTTCAGAATTATGACTTTTTTCGGCTACAACTAAAGTAGAATCAATTGTTGTAGAATGAGTAGGATGATTTGCAAATGAAAATACTGAAACGAAAGAAAATGCTATCGTTAATAGGGCTGTTTTAAGGGTGTAGTATGTTGATTTCAAATTATTTATATGAGTCATTTGGTTCTTCATTTCTTGCTGAATCGGAGCGCAATTTAGTAGTAAGATTATAAATTTCAAACACAATAAATAAAATAAAGAGCAACATAAAGTAAAAAATGAAGGTTATTTGATAATTTTTATGTGTTAAAGCATAATACAAAACATAAATTAAACCACTTAAAAACCTGATTGCTAAGGCAGCATACGAGTAAATTACAAATTGTTGTGGTCCCCTTTTCAATCCCAAATAACTGATATAAAACACTAAACAAGTTAGTATGCAAAAAAAACAAATCGTTTTAACTACATCTGATTTGTTCAGATCAAGTTTGAAATAATCAATGGCATAAAAAGTTCCTAAGCCTATAAAAATACTTAAACCTATACTTAGTAAAAAAAAAGGGAGTACTGTCTTCATTTTAAATTATTTATCTTGAGTAAAGTTTTTTATTAAATTGTAAAATCCAATAGCCATTCCTATAAATACACCAATGATGGTTAAATATGGAACTTTATGAATGTAATGCTTATCGGCCCAATTTCCCAAATAAGTAAAAAGTAGCATAAAAAGGATTAGCTGAATTAGCAAGCCTAATATTTTGGAATATTTAGCATACCCATTTTTTAAGTCATTATTTGGTTCAGATTCTGTCATATTTGAATTTGCAAAAGTAATTATTATGGTAAAACAATTATTTATTTAATTTGCGAACATGAAAATAAATAGAATCCTCATTTATTGTTTACTATCAATGGTACTTTTAAGTAATGTAACATCATGTTCAAGTAAAAAAGGAATTGCAAGAAATAAAAAATGTAATTGTCCTAAGTTTTAGCAAAAGGATTTACTATTTATTAATATTATAAACCTCAAACATGTCGAATCCATTAATAAGTTTAATTACTGTAACTTTTAACGCTGAGAAGTTATTAGCATCAACTTGGCAATCGGCCATTGATCAAACTTATCAAAACTTTGAACTAATATTAATTGATGGAGGTTCAAAAGACAATACTTTACAAGTAGCAAAACACTTTGAAAGCAGTATTGGAACTATTATTTCGGAACCAGACAAGGGCATTTACGATGCTATGAACAAAGGTATAAAAGCCGCCAAAGGCGAATGGGTTTACTTTTTAAACGCTGGCGATTCATTTTATAACAAAGAAGTTTTATCAACCATATTTGAAAACCAAAACTATGAAGGCATTGAGTTAATTTATGGAAAGGTACAAACAGTAAATGAACCAACAGGTGTAAACTATTTGAATGGGAAACCAGTAAGCTTTTCCGATTTTTTTTCACACTATCCCATTTGCCATCAAGCTACGTTTACTCATATAAAAGCCTTTGAAAAGATTGGCTTTTATAATATTAATTACAAATTGGTTTCTGATAATACTTGGTTTGCATTGTTTTTTAAACTTCAAGCCAGCAAAGCTATTTTTACCGATAAAATTATTGCCTTTTACGATATTCAAGGTGCTACTTACCATAAGCGCATGCAAGGTTATAAAGAATATATTCATTTTGGATGGAGTAATTTCCCATTGCCTGTGGCAATAAAAAACTGGATGATATATCCTGCAATTTGGCTAAAAGTAAAATTGATTCGAACTTTTACCGATACCGCTATTTTTAAATTATATAGGAAGCTGAAGTTTTGGGGAAAAGTGGCTGAGTAAATTCTAAATAATAATAAACGTATTTTTTTATTCTGTCTAAAATAAGCACAAAAAAGGGCAATTGAAATATGATCAATTGCCCTTTTTATATTATCAATTTTAAATATTAAAGTTTATTCGAATTCAGCTTGAAGAATACGTTTAATTTCTGTAACTGTATCTTCCTCTAATTCAGTTCTACGAACTAAATCTTCGTTTGAAACCGCTAAAACGGCTTTGGCTGTATCTAAACCTGTATTTTTCAACTCATCAATAATCCAACTATCAATTTCGTCTGTAAATTCATCTAAATCTATGTCATCCCCTTCACTTTCACCATCACGATAAACATCTATTTCATAACCAACCATTTTACCAGCAAGTTTTATATTATTACCACCGTTTCCAATGGCTAAACTTACTTGATCTGGTTTTAAAAATACTGAAACACGTTTGTCCGCTTCTTCCACTTTAATGCTTGTAATTTTAGCAGGACTTAAAGCACGTGTAACTAATAATTGTAAGTTATTGGTATAGTTGATTACATCAATATTTTCGTTACGTAATTCACGAACAATTCCATGAATACGACTACCTTTCATACCAACACAAGCTCCAACAGGATCAATTCTATCATCATAACTTTCTACAGCTACTTTAGCGCGTTTACCTGGTTCACGTACAATTTTCTTGATATTAATTAAACCATCTATAATTTCTGGAACTTCTAATTCAAATAATCTTTCTAAGAATAATGGAGAAGTACGAGATAAAATAATTCTAGGGCTACCATTGTGCATTTCGACTCTTAATACAATGGCCTTAATTGATTCACCTTTTTTATAATGATCAGCAGGAATCATTTCAGTTTTTGGAAGTAATAATTCATTGCCTTCTTCATCAAGTACCATGATTTCTTTTTTCCAAATTTGATAAACTTCACCACTAACAATTTCGCCAACTTTATCTTTATATTTCTTATAAAGTTCGTCTTTCTCTAGTTCTAATACTTTTCCTAATAAGGTTTGACGAGCAGATAAAATAGCCCTTCTGCCAAATACCGCCATTCCAACTTCTTCCGTTACATCTTCCCCAATTTCAAAATCAGGTTCAATTTTAACCGCATCGCTATATGAAATTTGAGTCCGTGGATTTTCTACTTCACCATCATGAACAATATTTCTATTTTGCCAA
>CAISTO010000270.1 GCA_903888395.1 uncultured Bacteroidota bacterium
AACGGTTTGCGGCTTGGCGTAGTGGCGGATTTTTAGCACAAATGTTCATACGAAGAACGGCACTTGAACCCACCACAAAACTGTCATACGAAGCACTGAACCCGCCATTACGCCAAACCGCTGTTAGCACCAGTATTTATTTCGTTTTTAATTAATTCGTTATATATTTTTGCTCCTAAATTCTTCTCAAGCTTATCTTCAATGTCAAAGAGGTCTGTAAACGCAACTTGGCAATTTTGATTTTTAAATTTATCATTTTTGAACGGTTTCTTTACTGCAGACTTCACAGTTGTTTTTGGATAAAGTAAAATACTAAGGTCGGTGTCGTAATGTAAATTATATGCAAACATCTGTTTTAGGTCACTATCAGAAGGCTTGTCATCCTTTAGAACTTTCCATTTAGTGTCAATCACTAATCGTTTATCAGTTGTTTCAATTAGAATATCTGCTCGTAAACCTCTTGATTCCCAAAAAGGCGTTCTATTCTGTTCGCTGACCCTAATTTTTGGTATAAGTGGGTTTGATTGTAATGTTTTTAATTTACGATAAACATAATTTTCATATAAAAGATTCATGTCAAACATTATTGCTAAAACATTCTCATTTCCTCCTTTCAAGTCAGGAGAATATTTAAGTATAATTAGTTTGGCAAGTGTTAGAGCTTGCTTGTACCTTTCCGTATTCCTATCATATTTTATTTTTTCAAACCATTGGCTAGTAATATTTTCTTCAGATATACCTTCAAAATTTAACAGTAATTTATTGATTCTAATATTGTGATTTGGATTATGGGCAATGGATTTTAATACGAGCAAAGCCTTCAGTAAAATCTGATTAAGTTTATTATTCGAGTCGAATATATTATGTTCAACAAAAAAACGTTCCTTATGAAAAGCATTTTTACTAATGTGTTTAGTAAAAAGAATTTTGCCTTTCACTTTATTTAAATTCTCGTCTATTGGTCTATAACTTTTCCTTAAACCATGTTTAAATATGGTTTCCGTTTCTGACAAAAACAGATCGTAATACAAATCTAATATCGATGCAGATTTTAATTTGAGCTTGGCATTTGATATAGCATTCAACTTGATTAATTTACAAACTTGGAGCATTGAAATTAAAGCATTGTGCCACTTGTCTTTAGAATTTTGATCGTCTGAATTATTGTCTGCTTTTGGAAGTATTTCAATAGTGAGATTTTTAACTTGAATTACTCCAACATAATTATTGAACTTTATTCGCTTATTACCAACGGAAAAGTATTTTTCTTTTGTTTTGTAGCCGTATTTTTCTAACGCATTGAAGTGAACCAAATTGAATTTAGTAGTCTCGTCAACTTTTAAAGTTTGGTGTTCAAATATTTGTATTTTATTTAAAGCACTACTCATAAATTGATTTGAAGGAATTTAATGTCCATTTTTGAGAATCAGTAAAGCCATAAATTAACTTGTCATTATATTCTTCATATTCATCTGTTAATTCCGAAGCAAGAAATTTCAATGTTTCAGTTTTTTTGAACACAAACTCTTTTCCAATTACAAGCATAATCTTACCCCAATCGCCATAAAAGTACTCTTGAAGTAATGGCAATATTTTGTTCTGAAAAATCACTCTCAGTTCATCGATTGGATTTTTTTGGTCTTGAATATTCATAAAGTATGAATGGCCTATACAATAATCTTTATCAAGAAGTTTTTCTATGCGCACATTAATTGAGAATAATAATTTTTCTAAGTCAATACCTTCGCATTTAAATTTTGGTTCACTCAATTTTTGAGGCTCTGGATTCATTTCAATAAATGAGAACCTTCTTCTTAATGCGGTATCTAAAGCCTCAACACTCCTATCAGCAGTATTCATAGTTCCAATTATGAAAAGATTTGGAGGTACTCCAAATAGTTCGCCTGAATATGGAAGCTTAACGGGAATATAATTATCAGTATCAATCCTCTTGTCTTCTTCAATTAAGGTAATAAGCTCACCGAATATGTTAGCAATATTTCCTCTATTTATTTCATCAATAAAAATGGCATAATTATTTGCTCTGTCATTATTTGCCTCTTTAACTATTTGCTTGAATAGCCCTGGTTTAATGTCATATATAACTTGTTTACCTTTTTCAGGGTTTTGTTCATCTTCATAAACTAATGGTTTTATTCCTTCTATGAAATCTTCATAACTAAACGATTGATGAAAGGTTGTAAATACGTATCTCTTTTTTTCAATACTTTGAGGTTGATATGTTTTGGACAATTGAACTAGTTCAATTATTTCAGGGGCTTCATTCTTCAAAATTTCATTGTTGATTGTCCAAACGGAATCTTCGGTTTTATCAAAAAATAGTGGTGCTTGTCTGTTGGTATAGTTAACATATTTACAATCTTGAACTGTGTGTGTTTGTAAAGTACCCCAAAGAGTAGCACGAACATTAGAATTAGCTGATTTCGCTACTTTAGCTTTCAGTAAATAGTGTTCTGAAATCTCTGGAACTTTGGCGCTTTTTAGATCGTATAATGTTGCTGCAATTATTTCCCACCAACTATATTTTGCAACCAAGTCTTGATAAAACTCTTCTTTTGTTTGAGTTGCCTTTTGAGTCGTAAATAATTTAAAGTATTCATCTTTTAATTTATATGTTTTACCTGTCCCAGGAGGACCATATAAAATTGTGTTCAGAGATAATTTCATGTTATTATTATTTATTGGTTGGGGATTTGTTTCGAAAACGAAACTCTCAAAATCCATATTATTATATTTCCTAAAACTTGATTTTTTTGTTCTTTTTAATTCTAAATCTAGTGCGGAATAAATTGGCTTGCTATTTTCATATACAGAATTAACTTCGTCAAAATGTGTATAATAAGGCGCTGGGTCGGTTCCATCGAATCTTACGCTATTTTCTTTTAATTTATCAGTTGATATAACCCCATATTTTCCTTTTTTATCTACTACAAATAAATTCCAACAATAGCGTTGACCGATCGTAAAATTTAAATTGTTATCGCGAATACTGAATACCAATCGCTCATCTCCAGAGTGCAAGTCGAAATGCTTAATTAGTGTTCTTAAAAAGTTGAAGTAAAAGTCCAAATCAGATTTTTCAAACTTAGTTAGTATAGAATTAAAATCATTTCCTGAAATTGGTGCGGTTGTATATTCGCCTTTAAAAATTAAATCAATTTGGTCTGGCTTTGTTAGTTTATGCATTGTTGAACCATAACCACCAAGTTCAAATTCTTTGTATACAGGGGCATTTAAATAGGTTACGTTTATTATATGACCGAGCCCTTTTGGGTCATGCTCATATATTTTTCCGTCTTTTTCTATCACCTCGGCAATTCCAACAATAGACAGAAATCCTTTGGTTCCTTTTGGAGAGCCACTAGCTTTAATAGCAATTCTATCGCCAACCTTAAGACTAAGAAAATGTTTTAATGCATTAATAGATTTTTGCTCTTCACCTTTTTTTTCTAGAAACGCTACGATTTCATTTGGTTTGGCTTGAAAATAGTCTGTTAAGTCAAACTTTGAGGCGAACCCCACCGAAATAACTGATTTGGCAAGCATGTCAGGAAAAACATCAACATTATTATTCTCTCCGTACTTAGATCCAAGTATATAATAATCGCGCTTGGAATCATCATAGTATGTTTCCCAAATTAATGTGCCGATTTTTTCATAACTCCAATCTTTAAAAAGCGGTTGAGAGTCAAGCTTCTTTTTACACTCGTAGTTTATTTGAATTAGATTTTCTGGATTAAGTTCAATTCCATCAAGTGAAATATCTTTAGCACATTCTATCAGGACATCAGATGCTCCTATAGTAATAAATTTGTCTGGAAAATATAAGGTTAATATTTTTTGTAGCACCATATTCCAAATAGGAATATTGAGGGCTTTTATTTCTGATATTCTGTCATTTTTTACATAATCAAGCGCTTTAATAATGCCTGTTTTTATTATTTCAAATTGCTCTTCAAGTTCTTTTCCTTTTAGTAAAATTTTATTCTGTCCCGTACCTCCATAATATTTACCATCAGCACCTTTATAAATTCCAAATTTTGAGGCATTACCACCTCCTATGCCAAATAATATTTTTTTAAATTCTAACCAATAGGAAAAACTATTTTTGTCAGTTCCTGCAACATATTCGTCAATTTGTAATTTGCCAATTTGGTCTATTGGAAATTTGGAAACAAATTCAGCTCTTCCACTTTCTTTGGAGTCGATGTGTAGTCTTCCCTTATTTTAGTGCCAATCAAAAATAGACTTTTGTTTTTAATTTTTGTTTATTTTTCTCTTCTCACAGTTATTTCCAACTTCAGGTCTTTGGTCTCGTCTAAGGACGACCAAGACCATCGTTAGAATAACTTTTGCTTACCCACCTTCGTTTTGCAT
>CAISTO010000271.1 GCA_903888395.1 uncultured Bacteroidota bacterium
ACTAAATCTTGAATATTTAATTTTGCATCCATGCGCAAAACAATGGTTGGATCTTCAACTCCAGCAGTTTTTTCTTTTAAAACTTGCTCTAAATTGGTGGGGTCTATGAGTTCTCTTTCAAAATAATATTCTTTGTTTTCTTTAACCGAAAGTGCGTATTGTTTTTTGTTTAAAGTTTGACTTTTATCTGCCTTAGGCAATAAAACTTTTATAACATTTGGATTGGCAATGGTTGAAATAATTAAAAAGAATAGCAAAAGAAAAAACATAATATCGTTAAGCGATGAAGTAGCAACTTCAGCCTCAAATCGTTTTTTTCTGCGTAATTTCATCCTGTTTATTTTGTTAAATTAGCTTTCTAAAATATCAATAAAATCAACAGCAGTGCGCTCCAATTTAGTATTAAATTTATCAATCATACTGTTTAAAAAATGGTAGCCTGTGTAAGCCACTACACCTACTATTAAACCAGAACCAGAAGTGATCATTTTTTCGTATAAACCACCAGCTATTAAACCAATGCTAATATTATCGCTTACAGCAATATTGTAAAATATTTTAATGATACCGGCAATGGTTCCAATAAAACCTAACATGGGCGCTATACCAGCAATAATTCCTAACCAATTTAAGTTTTTTTCTAATGCGCCAGTTTCTAAACTTGCCATACTTTCTATGCTGCTTTCAATGTCGTTTATTGGTTTTCCAATGCGCATGATTCCTTTTTCAATTACTCTGCTAATTGGAGAATTAACACGTTGACAAAAAGCACGAGCAGCTTTCAAATCGCCTTTGGCCAAAAGGTCTTTTACATTATTCATAAAATTAACTTCTAATTTTGAAGCATTTTTTATAAAAATAAAACGTTCAATAATTAAGTAAATAGTTACTACAGATAACAATCCAATAGGAATCATTACCACTCCGCCTTTAAAAATTAATTCTAAAAAGTTTAAACCTTCTTGTGTGTTTTCCATTGCTAAAAAAATTTATTATTTAAGTAACGAATGTAAATGGTGTTTGTGTTTAATGAATGGGCATTTATAAACACATTGTTATATTTTTGTAGCATTATTCTAATAAACTATTCAATTTAATATCAATTTTCAAAAAAGACCTAATTAGGCGTTTTGTTGACTTGTTTGCGCTACCGCAATTTAAAATAAATATTTAACTGCTTAATAATTAGTATACTTAAAATCTTTGCTTTTAAGTACTCAAAACATATATTTGCGCTCCTTTGTGAATTTAATAAGCAGCAACTATTCAAAAGGAAAATTTATATTGCTTAATTAACTAAGCAATATATTTTTACAAAAAGAAATAACAAAAGAATACATATAACAAAATGAAAATTAAAGGAGCAGTTAAGTTTTTTACCATTGCCTTAGTGATAGTTAGTTTATTCCATCTATCATTTTCGTTGGTAACCTACCGAGTAGAGCAAAAAGCAAAAGCATTTGCTAATGGTGATTTAGAAAAAGAAAGATCGTACATTGATTCAATTGGACGTGAAGTAGTGTACAATGTAGGTATAAAAAAATATACTTATTTACAGTGCAAAGCGCATGAATTAAACCTTGGATTAGATTTACAAGGTGGTATGAACGTAACTTTAGAGTTAAGTCAAGATGAGTTAGTAAGAGGATTAGCCAATAACAATCCTGATGCAAACTTTAACAAAGCAGTGTCAATGGCTACTGAAGCTCACAAAACAAGTCAAAAAGAATTTATTGTTTTGTTTGGTGAAGAATATGCTAAAATAGATCCTAATGGAAAATTAGCAGCTATTTTTGCTAACCCAACTAATAGAGATAAAGTAAAATTAACTTCAACAAACGCTGAAGTTTTACAGTACTTAAAAGTAGAAACTGAATTAGCCATTGAGCGTTCGTTTAAAGTTTTACGTACTCGTATTGATAAATTTGGGGTAACTCAACCAAATATTCAAAAACAAGAAGGAACTGGCCGAGTAGTTATTGAATTACCAGGTGTAGATAATCCCGCTCGTGTGCGTAAGTTATTACAAGGAACTGCTAAGTTAGAGTTTTATCAAACTTATGACAACACCGTTGCTTATGGTTTTTTACAAAAAGCAAATGATGTTTTAAAAACATTAACCATTGCAGAAACTGCAGCTACAACTGATACTACTAAAGCTGAAACAAATGCATTAGCAGATATTGGAGGTACAAAAGCTAAACCTGATAGCACTACAAAAGCTAAAAAAGATACTGCTGCTAATAAGCAAATGACTCCTGAGCAATTCCAAAAAGAAAATCCTTTATTGGGAATTATTATGCCTGTAGTTGACGAAAAAGGTCAATTAATGCCTAGTGGTTCTTGGTGTGGTACTGCTGTAATTAGAGATACTGCTAAAATAAATGCAATGCTTGCTCGCCCAGAAGTAAGACGTGAAATTCCTACAGATGTGAAATTTGCTTGGGAGTATAAAGGTGTTGGCGATAACGGTGGTGCGGTACGTTTACATGCTTTAAAAACTGAACGTAATGGCGAAGCTGCTATGAGTGGCGAACGCGTTATTCAAGCTAATAGAGATATTTCACAATTAAGTGGACAAGTAGAAGTAAACATGACCATGGACGGTCAAGGAACTACTGAATGGAAAAATTTAACAAAACAAAATATTGGTCATTCAATATCTATTGTACTTGATAATTTAGTTTACTCATCGCCAAATGTACAAAACGAAATTCCTAACGGACGTTCTGTAATTAATGGTGGATTTACTGAAGAAGAAGCACTGGATTTATCAAACGTTTTAAAAAGTGGTAAATTACCTGCTACCACTCGTATAGTTGAAGAAGCAGTAGTTGGACCAAGTTTGGGTGCTGAAGCAATTAGCCAAGGTTTATGGAGTATGATTATTGCTACCATCGTAATTTTAATATTCATGGTTTTATATTATAGTAACTCAGGTTATGTAGCCGATATTGCTGTACTATTAAACGTATTCTTTATTATTGGTGTATTGGCCTCAATGGGTGCTGCATTAACACTTCCTGGTATTGCTGGTATCGTACTAACCATTGGTATGGCGGTAGATGCAAATGTGCTAATTAACGAACGTGTAAAAGACGAATTATTAGGTGCTAGAAGTTTAAAAAATGCCATTGCAGATGGATACCAACATGCAAGCTCTTCTATTATAGATTCAAACTTAACCACTTTATTAGCTGGATTTGTAATGTATATTTTTGGTACAGGCCCAGTTCAAGGATTTGCTATTACTTTAATCATTGGTATTTTATCATCTATGTTTACTGCTGTATTATTTACCCGTGTAGTTACTGAATGGTGGATTGAAAAAGGACATGAAATAAAATACGCAACTGCTAAAACAATGAATGCGTTTAAAAATATTCATTTTGATTGGGTTGGAAATAGAAAGAAATTCTACCTATTCTCAGGTGTAATTATAGCTTGTGGAATTGTATCAATGTTTACTAAAGGATTTACTTTAGGCGTTGATTTTAAAGGTGGTTACACTTATGTAATCCAGTTCAGCAAGCCTGTAGAATCTATGCAAGTTCGTGATGCTTTAAAAGGCGCTTTTGGTGATGCACCTGAAGTAAAATCATTTGGAACTGACAACAAATTAAAAATTACTACTACTTATAAAATTGAAGACGTTTCTGCAACTGTAGCTGACGAAGTTCAAGCTAAATTAGTAGAAGGCTTAAGCAAAGTAGACGATAAAATTACTATTTTAAGCTCGGCTAAAGTTGGACCAACCATTGCAAACGATATAAAAACTGGTTCATTCTGGGCCGTTATTATTTCTATGTTTGGAATTGGATTATACATTTTGGTACGTTTCCGTAAATGGCAATATACTTTAGGAGCTATCATTGCTTTAGCACATGACGTAATGATGATGTTAAGTTTCTATTCTATTTTTGATGGCTTATTGCCGTTTACTATGGAAGTAGATCAAGCATTTATTGCGGCTATATTAACCATCATTGGTTTCTCAATTAATGATACCGTGGTTGTATTCGATCGTATTCGTGAGTTTTTAAATATTCACAAACGCGATGAAGATACACATTCAATTATTAACAACGCTTTGAATAATACTTTAAACCGTACCATCATTACTTCTTTAACTGTATTTATGGTGGCATTGGTGTTATTTATATTCGGTGGTGAAGTAATTAGAGGATTTACTTTTGCTTTATTGGTGGGTATCGTATTTGGTACTTATTCATCTATTGCAATTGCAACTCCTATTGTTGTAGATTTTGATAGAAAAAAAGCTAAATAAATAGTTATTAGCTTGCCACGCTTTGGCGTGGTTGATAGTTATTACAACATTTTTAAAACCCTCCAACAAGAAATTGTTGGAGGTTTTTTTATGCATTAATTTCAATAATAGAATAAAGTTTATGCCTTTTAAATAAAATAGTTTTTATTGATTGTTTTAACTTATAAATTGCCTTTTTTATTGAAATAAATATTTAGAATAATATTGGAAAAACTAAAGGAAATATATCAAACACTTAGTAAAAATAAACTACGAACCATCCTCACTGCTTTTGGCGTGTTTTGGGGAATTTTTATGCTGATTATTATGTTGGGTTCTGGACACGGATTAGAAAATGGTGTGACGGAATCGTTTGGTGGAACTGCAAAAAATGCGGTGTATATGTGGACTCAAAATACTTCCATTGCTTATAAAGGTTTGCCTCGCGGACGAAATTTTGATTTTAAAACAGAAGACATTCAAGCCATCAAAGACAATGTGCCAGAATTAGCAGTAATAGCTCCCGCTGCGCAATTAGGTGGTTACAGAGGCGAAAACAATGTGAATCGTGGGAAATTTACTGGCGCATTTACTGTTCGTGGCGATTTTCCAGAAACAAAATTAATTCAAACTTTTAAAATTATTGAAGGTCGTTTTTTAAATGAATTAGACATCAAAGAACGTAGAAAAGTTTGTGTCATTGCACCTAGAGTTGCCGAAATATTATTTCCAAAAAACGAAGCTCCAATTAATAAATACATTCAGGTAAACGGAATATATTTTAAAGTAATAGGCACCCTAAAAGCCGATAACATTGGCGATGATGTGCAAGAAAAAATGCAAACCATTTATATTCCATTTACCACTTTCCAAAACGCATTTAATTTTGGTGGAAAAATTGGTTGGTTTACTTTAACTGCTAAGCCTGCTTATTCCGCTTCTATGGTAGAAGAAAAGATCAAGGTTTTAATGAAAAATAGGCACAGCATTTCGCCTGAAGATGACAGAGCAATTGGCACTTGGAACAGTGAAAAAGAATTTAAAAAACTAATGGGTTTGTTTCGCGGGATTGAAGTTTTAGTTTGGATTGTGGGCATTGGAACTTTATTAGCTGGCGTTATTGGTGTAAGCAATATTATGCTCATCATAGTGAAAGAACGAACTAAAGAAATTGGCGTGCGAAGAGCCATTGGCGCATCGCCATTAAATATTATGAGTCAAGTAATTTGGGAAAGTATTTTACTCACTTCCATTGCTGGTTATATTGGTTTGGTTTGTGGCGTATTTGCGTTAGAAGCAGTAAACATAGCGCTAAAGGGACAAGAAACTGGCATGTTTCAAAACCCAAGTGTCGACATAATTATTGCGCTAAAAGCGCTCATTATTTTAGTAATTTCTGGCGCTTTAGCCGGAATTATTCCCGCCCAAAAAGCAGTGAATATTAGCCCAGTAGAAGCATTAAGAACCGAGTAGAGTGAAGAATTATCGCGTCTGAAATTGCTTTTTCTTTTATCCGTTGGCTAAAGCCGAACGGCAATGGATGCCTTTGTTCTGTAACAAAATCCATTACCGTTCGGCTTTAGCCAACGGAAGGCAAAGTATAATAAAAATTAAGCGATCCTTCGCGTCTGAAATCCAATAATATTTACATTAAAGACATGACAGGTTTTTAAAACCCTTGGACAAAACCATAGTAAACCTAGAAACATTGCAAAGTAGTAAGGTTATTGAGGAATAAAATTTCGAATAAATAATAAGGTTAAAGACGTGACAGGTTTTAAAAACCTGTCACGTCTATTTCATAAATCAAAAATCATAATTCAAAAATATCATTTACTTTCGCAGCATATAATCAATAAAAAATATGAAAGTTGCAGTAGTTGGTGCCACCGGTTTAGTGGGTTCAGTGATGTTAAAGGTTTTGGAAGAGAAAAACTTTCCAATTACCGAGTTTATTCCCGTTGCTTCCGACAAGTCGGCAGGCAATAAAATAAGCTTTAAAGGAACTGAATATACTCTGCATACCATGCAACAAGCCATTGATAAAAACCCTCAAGTAGCATTGTTTTCTGCAGGTGGAAGTGTTTCATTGGAATGGGCTCCAAAGTTTGCTGAAGTAGGTTGTTTTGTCATTGATAATTCATCGGCATGGCGCATGGATGAAACCAAAAAATTAGTGGTTCCTGAGGTAAATGCAAAGGTGCTAACTGCCAACGATAAAATCATTGCCAATCCAAACTGTTCTACCATTCAAATGGTTTTAGTATTGCAGCCGCTGCACCAAAAATATAAAATAAAACGTGTGGTGGTTTCTACTTATCAATCGGTAACAGGAACTGGCGTAAAGGCCGTTCAACAAATGGAAAATGAACGAAATGGCGTTGCTGGCGAAATGGCTTATAAATATCAAATTGATAAAAATGCCATTCCACAAATAGATGTTTTTTTAGACAATGGTTACACCAAAGAAGAAATGAAAATGGTGTTGGAAACCAAAAAAATTATGGGCGATGATTCCATCAATGTTACTGCCACATGTGTTAGAATTCCTACTACTGGCGGACATTCAGAAAGTGTAAACATTGAATTTGAAAACGATTTTGATTTACAAGAAGTACGTTCGCTTTTAACCAATACCAGCGGAATAATTTTAAAGGATGATGTTGCAAATTTTGAATATCCAATGCCGTTATTTGCCGATGGAAAAGATGAAGTTTTTGTGGGAAGAATCAGGCGTGATGAAAGCCAAGCAAATTCGTTAAACTTATGGATTGTAGCCGATAATTTGCGCAAAGGCGCTGCCACCAATACCGTTCAAATAGCTGAATATTTATTGGAAAATGGTTTGATTGGTTGATAAGTTGATTGGTTAATTAGGTTGATAAGTTGACTGGTTCAGTTTGATTTTATAATATTATCCTGATACCTATTTCGCAATTTATCATTCCGCACTTCGCACTCCGTTACTCCTTACTCGCTTTAAACAGCAATTCTTTTTCTTTTGCACTTAAGCTTTCGTATCCGCTTTTGCTTATTTTATCCAAAATTGCATCTATGTCCGCCTGATTTGGTTTGTTTGCTTTAGCACTGAAATTCACTTTTTGATCAGCTTTATGATGCACTTTCAATACCGGTTTTTGCTTGAAAAATCCTTTGAAAAAAGTACTTACCGAATGAATAGCATTGGTTAAATCGTTATTGGTATAAAGGTATTTTATAAATAAAAATCCTGAAAGCGCACCACCCACATGCGCAATTCTTCCACCAGCATTATTGCTAGGAATATTTAACAAATCAATTAATACAGAAACCAAAGCAATGTAACGCAATTGAACGGGGAAAATTCCAAATAACATGACTGTATAATTAGGCAGCAAAGTAGCCGCAGCCGCTACTATGGCGAGCACTCCAGCAGATGCACCTAATGCATAAGAATCATTTAAACTCACGCTAAAAACAGGAAAAACATTATAGGAAAACATATAAAGAAATCCGCCAAAAATACCACCAACAAAATAAATTTGATACACGCGGGTATTGCCCAAATATTCGTGAAGTAACATGCCTAGCCAATATAACCAAAGCATGTTAAACAGAATATGAAAAAATCCATCGTGAAAAAACATGTAGGTAATAATACCCCAAGGCTGCATGATAAAACTATTTAAATTGGCATATAAAACAAATTTTTTTTCTACCAACGATAAAATATCATTGGCTTGAAAAAGCCAAAATAAAACATGTGCAAGTCCAAATACCAAATACACCAAAACGTTCAATGCAATGATTCTTACCACTGCATTTTTTTGTGTCAACTTGTATTTTAAATCATCTAATAACGACATCCGAAATTGATTAAAAACTAAACTATTAATAAAAAGTATTTCTATTGGTTTTGTTCCAATATTTAACCAAAATAAAGCCAAATAACATACCTCCTAAATGGGCAAAATGCGCCACATTATCACCAGCGGCATTATTTACACCAAGTAATAATTCCATCCCTCCCATGATAAAAACCAAATACTTGGCTTTGATAGGAACTGGGAACATGAGCATCATAATTTCGGTATTTGGGAACATCATTCCAAAGGCTAGCAACACACCATAAACCGCGCCACTTGCACCTATTACAGGAATATTTATGAGTAAATTTAAATCGGCAGCCTGCGTATTGGTATAATTATAACCTTTCTTAATCATTTCGGTTCCATCGTTCACTACCATGTTATAAACATCTAATGGAATTTGCGATTTTAACTGTGAGATTTCAATGTATTTTACCAATAAATAAACCACAGCTCCACCTAAAGCTGTTACTAAATAAAATACACTAAAACGTTTCCAACCCCAAAAATTTTCAATGCTAGTGCCAAACATGTACAAGCTTAACATATTGAAAAAAATATGAAAAAAATCGGCATGCATGAACATATAAGTTAGCAGCTGAAATGGTTTAAAGTTTTGACTTAATGGAAAAAATAGCCCAAAAGTTTTGGTTAAATCTACCACATTTCTGTCTTTTAAAACATAGGTTGCTAAGAAAAAAAGACCGTTAATAATCAACAAGTTTTTTACTGCCGGTGGCAATACACTTGCACTTGGTGGACGATATTGTTTGAACATTTTTTTATTTATTTATTGGAACAATTTATTTAAACATATTGGCTAATTCGGCCATAGTAAGTGTAAGTAAACAAGCTTTTCCATCGGGCGAATATTTGGGCTCGCTACATGCAAAAAGCTCATCTACCATACGATTCATTTCATCGATGGCAAGCACAGTGCCAGCCTTAATGGCTGCCTTTTTGGCTAAAATTTTAGCTATTAATTCGTGTTTACTATCGGCTAAATTTCTGTTTTCTTTATAGTTACTTATTAAATCCAAAATCAAATCTTGCTCATTATTATATTGCATTTCAGCCGGAACACCATTTACTACAAATGTGTTTTTTCCAAATTCATTTACATCAAATCCCAAGGCTTTAATTTCAGGCAATATTTCTCGTAAAATACTTTCATCGTTCGCATTTAAAGTAATGGCTTTTGGAAATAATTTTTGCTGACTAACAATGGGCTGCATCTTGATAGCAATTAAATATTTTTCAAATAAAATTCGTTCATGCGCTGCCTGCTGACTAATTAACAACATGCCACTTTTTATTTGCGTAGCAATATAAGTTTGTTGAATTTGTAAAAACTGCTGACTGTTTTGTTTGTTGTTTTCAATG
>CAISTO010000272.1 GCA_903888395.1 uncultured Bacteroidota bacterium
AACTGCGGAAGAAGCATTTAAAATTTGGAGAAAAGTGCCATCGCCAAAGCGCGGTGAAATAGTTCGCCAATACGGAAATTTATTGCGTGAATACAAGCAACCGCTTGGCCAATTGGTAAGTTACGAAATGGGTAAAAGCCTACAAGAAGGCTTAGGCGAGGTGCAAGAAATGATTGACATTTGTGATTTTGCGGTGGGTTTAAGTCGTCAATTAACTGGTTCAACCATGCACAGCGAAAGACCCAACCACAGAATGTATGACCAATACCATCCACTTGGAATAGTTGGAATTATTTCAGCATTTAATTTTCCAGTAGCTGTATGGAGTTGGAACAGCATGTTAGCCGCTGTGTGTGGCGATGTGTGTATCTGGAAACCATCGGAAAAAACACCGCTTTCAGGAATTGCTTGTCAATTATTAATGGCAAAAATTTTAAAAGAAAATAATTTACCAGAAGGAATTTTCTGCATGGTAAATGGCGATTATAAAGTAGGTGAATTAATGAGCAAAGATGAACGTGTTCCTTTAATTTCAGCTACTGGTTCTACCCGCATGGGTCGAATAGTTGGCGCTACAGTAGCCCAACGTTTTGGAAAAGCCTTATTAGAATTGGGCGGAAACAATGCCATTATTTTAACGCCAGCTGCTAACCTAGATTTAGCCATGGTAGGTGTGGTTTTTGGCGCGGTAGGAACTGCAGGCCAACGTTGCACCACCACCCGTAGGTTAATTATTCACGAAAGTATTTACGATAAAGTAAAAGAAAAACTGGTGAAAGCTTATGCGCAATTAACCATAGGCAATCCACTTGGAAGCAGTTTAGTAGGTCCGCTAATTGATAAAGATGCGGTAGCCGCTTACTTAAATTCAATAGAACAATTAAAAGCCGAAGGTGGAAAAGTGCTTTGCGGTGCTGAAGTAATGACAGGCGAAGGTTATGAAAGTGGTTGCTATGTAAAACCAACCATTTGCGAAGCAGAAAACCATTATAAAATTGTACAACACGAAACTTTTGCACCTATTCTTTATATTATGAAATACACCAATTTTGAAGATGCAATTGCTTTGCAAAATGGTGTAAAACAAGGTTTAAGTTCAAGTGTGTTTACCGATAATTTACAAGAAGCAGAAGCGTTTTTAGCGCATTGGGGTAGCGATTGCGGAATAGCAAACGTGAACATAGGAACCAGTGGTGCTGAAATTGGTGGCGCATTTGGTGGTGAAAAAGAAACAGGTGGCGGACGCGAAAGTGGAAGTGATAGTTGGAAAGCCTATATGCGCAGACAAACCAACACCATTAACTATGGTAAAGAATTGCCATTGGCACAAGGAATTAAATTTGATATTTAGTTGGTGGTTGTTAATTGATAGCCGATAGACGATAGTTAAAATTTATATTTATAATTTTTAAAATAACTCGTCATGCAGCAGGCATCTCCTTTGTTTCTGACAATCTCAGAAATAACAATGATTGTTTCCATGGAAAGGAGTTTCCTTATGAATGACGATGATGTTTCCGATACCATCGCTTAAAGCGATGGCATCGGTTTTTTTGTGGCATAAAAATTGAAAATGTGCAATAAAATTACTTGTTGATGATGAATTCTGTTTTTAAATCTATCCTGTTGCTTTGCTGGCTTCTTTTTATTAGCGCTTGTGCTACTTTAATTAATCCTAGTTTGAAAAGACGTGCGGTTATTTCTGTTAAATTAGAAAAACAATCATTTATAGAACTTGAAAAAACAAACTGTTTTGAAGTTAAACTGAGGAGCGTTTTAAACAATGGTAGAATTATACACGATTGGGATGATTTTAAAATAGCTGTTTATAATTGTTCTTTTAGCGAAGGCGTTATTTATTTCGACAGAAATTCTCTTAAAATACCAAATAATTTTGTTTCAATTAAAGTAAGCAACACTTTAACTAATGTCTCTGATTCTATTGGCGTTGAAATTCCTTTACTAACTAAAATTGAAATCAAACAACTGTCAAATTCCTCTTTGAAAAATAGCTTTGAAATTCCTTTTGTTGTCAATGCAATTTATAGCACAGGTAAAGCCATAGAGATAAATAATAAGAATAAGTTTGATAATTTTTGGGAAAATTATACTGTTAAAGTGGAAGGTAAACCAATTGACTTTCCTTATTCTTTTAATATTTCAAATTTGGATTCTTTCAAAAATACTTTTTCTGTGAAATGCCAACATCAAACAATTCCTTTTTTAAAGGATTCCGCTATAATTCCAATAAAATATGATGGTCATTATCAGTTTTTTTTTAAAGGCAATAATGGTCATAATGGACAAGATGGTAACGATAGTTATCGCAGGCATAACAATAATAATGGCTATCCTGGACAAAATGGACAAAACGGGCAAAATGGCGCTGCAGGTTCTCGGGTTTATTTGCTTTTAAAAAGCTTTTTAGTTGATTCGGTTTTATATATTAAAGCAATAGCACATTCGGGCTACCAAGTTAGTACTTGTATTTTTAATCCTGAACTAGGCCAATTAACAGTAACTAATTCTGGTGGTGATGGTGGTAATGGTGGAGAGGGCGGAGAAGGTGCTGATGGGAGTAATAAAACCGAAAAAGAAGCGGCTGGAAACGGAGGCGCTGGAGGCGATGGAGGTAATGGTGGCGATGGAGGTAGAGGCGGTAAAATTAAGGTTTTTGCTGATTCTGTGGCATCATTATATTTTGGCAAAATAACTTTATTAAATGTTGGTGGTAAGGGCGGTTCGGCAGGAAGAGGTGGTAAAAATGGTGCCAATGGATCCGATGATAAACTATAGTTTGGTTTAAGTTTAATTGCAAAAACTTTAAACTCTTTAGTTTCAGGCAGAGGGCAAAAAGGAATGATGGGAGTTAATGGAGAATATGGTTTAGAACCAACTTTTGAAACCATTTCACTAAAACGATTGGAACAAATGGAACAAAATATTCGTAATAATTAATTTTGCTTTTTAAAAACCAAGCATTTCATTTCGCATAAATACAGAGTTAGCAAACTTCCTGTTTAGAATTGGAGATTTAATGGTTCTTTTTACTACAAAATCAAATAATAATGGATTGAATTGATAAATTTCGTTCAAATATTTTCTTTCGGTTTTGGTAATATATCCCGCTTTTTCAAGCAAACTTGTTCTAATTATTATATTAATTGCAGGTAGTGGATAATCGCTTCCATTCACTAATCTTTTGTGCATGGCCGTGTTATTTAACATAGTTAAAAGCGGAACTCCCATTCTGTTATATTGTGTCATTGCCGAAATATCGGCAAACAATAATCCTTCATACTTTTTCTGGTTCATTAATTCCAAAAATAAATCAAAGTTATTGCGTTTTATTTCTTTTCCTTTTGAATCTAAAACTGTTGCTTGTCCCAAGCTAGCGCAATGTGCAATGATCACTTTTACACCCAAATCCAATGGAAATTTTAGTAGCAATGGATTCCCGAGTTTTTGATCATCTTCTGCTTCTACCGCTTTTTCTTCACCAGCATGGGTAAGTAACACGATGCCTTTTTCTTTCATTTTTAAATAAAACAACCTGCACTTTTCACTCGATGGGTCAATACTCATAGCATTTGGAAGCCACTTAAGCATTCTTCCGCCTTTTTTGTGCCATTTTTCAAGTTCTAATAAAGCATCTTTACGGTAAGGATGAATTGATATAACCGGGATAAATAAATCGGGATATTGCGCTGCTATTTTAAATACATACTCATTGGGAACATAAAATTCTGTTTTCTTTAAATTTTCAGTGCCATTTTCATGGTAGTTTTTATCAAAAGCCAACAAACAATATTTACCATGATTTGGTATGCTTTTTATTCTATTTACCAATGTTTTTAAGAATTCTGCATCTGCATTTTTAGTGTTTTTTATTCCTCCCGCACTTTTATAAACATTGAACTTTAAATGCTTTATTGGATACTTTGCAGATTGCATTTCTTTGTTTACAAAGTTCCCACTATTTCCTGCTCCAGTACCTACAATATGAGTATGATAGTCTATTGTTTTCCTGTCCTCTAATCCTTTAAAGGCATCGTTAATTAACTGGTTTGCACCAAAACTTAATTCTTTATATAATAGTGCTTTTTGTTCCGCTTTAGTGGTTTTATTTACTGCTTTATCAATGGTAAAATTGGTAATTAAAACTACAATACTTAAGGCCACTATAAGTAGTAAATATTTGTTGTATTTCATTTTGCTATAATACAAAAAAGTTTAAAAAGAAAACGGATATGGTTATAAAACCATATCCGTTTAAGATGAAAGACCTGTCAGGTCTAATTTTGAATTTTATTTCGCTTGATTCTTTACAAAATCAAATAACAACCTCACTCCTACTCCAGTTCCCATTTTTCCTCTATAACTATCGTTTGCATTTATAAATGCAGGTCCTGCAATGTCAAAATGCATCCAAGGATAATCAACAAATTTTTCTAAAAATTTACCAGCAGTTATTGCTCCACCAACTGGGCCACCAATGTTTTTCATATCTGCAATATCCGATTTGATTAACTTACTATAATCATCCCAAAACGGAAACTCTACCAAACGTTCGTGGGTATTGTTTCCGCTGTTTTTTAATGCGTTTTTTTGCGTTTCGTCTGCTGTTCCCATACAAACT
>CAISTO010000273.1 GCA_903888395.1 uncultured Bacteroidota bacterium
CAATTATATTTATAATTTCATACTTCTTTTTATCCCAATTTGTAACTATTCCTTTTTGTTCAATAACAGTTGCTCCATATTTTTTAAATTGTGAGCTAATCCATTTAGCACATTTTATACTTGCTGAACTTGCTGTAACGCGAGGACCAAAATCAACTTGTTTTTGTAAAAAATAATATGCTGAATCAGCATTAAAACTTGGACTTACTAACTTATATGCTTCTACTGGCGTTGCATTTATAACAGTTTCAGTATTTGTTTTTGGTTGTTCATTGCCACAGGCAAACAAAAACAAAAAAGTAGTTAATAAGTATATTGAGTTAATAAATTTGATTTTCATTTTTAAAAAGTAATAATAGGTGTTTTTATAATTTAATATGGGTGCAAAATAGTTATAAATAGTAAAAGTATTTAACTGAAAACAAAATGTTAATTTTGAAGTTAAATAAAGTATCTTAAATTCGAATTTTTAAAACTAAAAATAATTAAATTATGTTACTCAAAACAATCAAATCAATTACGCTAGCACTTATTATTTTATTAGGAAGCAATGCCATTGCACAGCAACTAAAAGTACCTGCAGCTAGTCCAACTCAAACAGTTAAACAAGCTTTTGGAATTTCAGAAATTACTATTGAATATTCTCGTCCGGGTGTAAAAGGAAGAGTTGTTTTTGGTGAAGTAGTTCCCTTTGGAAAAATTTGGAGAACAGGCGCCAATAGTACTACAAAAATTACATTTGGTGATGATGTAAAAATAGAAGGTGTAGATGTAAAAGCTGGTACTTATGGTTTTTATACCATTCCTAATGCTGATTCGTGGGAAATAATGTTATACAAAGATTTAACTTTAGGCGGAAATGTAGCCAACTACAAAACAGAAAATGAAGTAATAAGAGTAAAGGTAAAACCTACTACTTTGGCTAATAAAGTAGAAACGTTTACAATGGGTTTGGCCGATATTACATCAACCACAGCTAATATTGAATTAACATGGGAAAACACAAGAGTAGCAATTTCAGTTGTTACAGAAATAGACAGTAAAATAATGAAAACAATAGAAAGTACTATTGTTCAAGATACTCGTCCGTTTTACCAAGCAGCCAATTATTACTATGAAAACAATAAAGATTTAAAACAAGCTTTGGAATGGACAGAAAAAGCAATTGTTGCAAATCCAAAAGCATATTGGGTTGTATTATTAAAAGCTAAAATACAATTGAAATTAAACGATAAAAAAGGTGCAATTGCAACTGCAAATCAAGTTATAATTATGGCAACTGCCGATAAAGATGATTCGTTTATTAAACAAGCTGAAAAACTGATTGCATCAGCAAAATAATAGCAATTTATTTTAACTGAAATTTATAAAAAAAGCCCGTAATCAATTGTGATTACGGGCTTTTTTTTAACAATTAACTACTACAAAAAAGGCATTTTTACTACTTTAGCTTTTATTTGTTTTTCGCGAATTTCAATATAAATTTCAGTATCTACTTTGCTATACGAAGCAGCAACATAACCCATACCAATTGCTTTGTTTAAGCTTGGCGATTGTGTTCCTGAAGTTACTTCACCAATTGCATTGCCACTGGCATCGTTAATAATATAATGTTGGCGAGGAATTCCACGGTCAATTAATTCAAAACCAACTAATTTTTTAGTAGCACCATTTTCTTTAATTGCTTTGTGATGCTCGCTCATAATAAATGGTTTTGTAAATTTGGTAATCCAACCTAAACCAGCTTCTATTGGACTAGTTTCATCGTTAATATCATGTCCGTATAAACAAAAACCTTTTTCTAAACGCAAAGTATCGCGAGCGCCTAATCCTACAGGTTTAATATCAAATTCTTTTCCTGCTTCAAATATGGCATCCCACATTTTTTGCGCATCTTTATTCCAAACATAAATTTCAAATCCACCAGCACCCGTGTATCCAGTATTCGAAATAATTACATCATCGCAACCCGCCATAGTTCCACCACAAAATGAGTAATATTCCATTGCACTTAAGTTAACTTCAGTTAATTTTTGCAAAGCCTTAATTGCATTAGGACCTTGAACAGCAAACAAACTCATGTCGTCACTCATGTTTTTCATTTCTACACCAAAAGTATTATGTTGGCTAATCCAATTCCAATCTTTTTCAATGTTAGAAGCATTTACTACTAAATAATATTCGTTTTCATTCCAACGATACACCAATAAATCATCTACAATTCCACCTTTATCGTTTGGCAAACAACTGTATTGAATTTTACCATCAATTAGTTTAGAAGCATCATTACTTGTAACTAATTGAATTAAATCTAATGCTTTTTCACCTTTTAGCAAAAACTCGCCCATGTGGCTTACATCAAATACACCTACTGAATTACGAACAGCTAAATGTTCTTGAATTAAATTAGTGTATAAAACAGGCATGTTATATCCTGCAAACTCAATCATTTTTGCACCTAAAGCAGCATGCAAATCATTTAAAGCTACGTATTTCATTTAGTATATTTTTTAAAATTATGTTTGCGAAAATAACAAATAAGTTTAATTCATTGTTATTTGTTAGAACTGATAAAAATGACTTTTTAATTAAAACAAAAAACCCGAACCAATCTATGAAAGATGATTCGGGTTTGTGATTATTTATAGAGACGTTGCATGCAACGTCTTTACTTGGAATTTCGAATTTATTTTTTCGAATTTTTACTAGTATCCCATTCCGTCCATTCCGCCTGGCATACCGCCACCCATTGCTGGAGCGTTAGCTTCTTTTTCTTCTACTAAGGCACATTCAGTAGTTAAAATCATGGCAGCAGCACTTGCAGCATTTTGTAATGCAACGCGAGCTACTTTAGTAGGATCAATAACACCAGCAGCAATTAGGTTTTCGTAAACTTCAGTTCTAGCATTGTAACCAAAATCGTCTTTACCTTCACGTACTTTGTTTACTACTACTGAACCTTCGCCACCTGCATTTGCAACTATTGTTCTTAATGGTTCTTCTAAAGCTCTACGAATAATTTGAATACCAGTATTCTCATCTTCGTTAGCTCCTTTTAAGTTTTCTAATGCTTCAATAGCTCTGATATAAGCAACTCCACCACCAGCAACTATACCTTCTTCAACCGCTGCGCGAGTTGCATGTAATGCATCATCTACACGGTCTTTCTTTTCTTTCATTTCAACTTCAGTAGCTGCACCAATATAAAGAACAGCAACACCGCCAGCTAATTTAGCCAAACGTTCTTGTAATTTTTCTTTATCGTAATCGCTTGTTGTGTTTTCAATTTGTGCTTTAATTTGTGTAACTCTATTAGCAATATCTTCTTTAGTTCCAGCACCGTTTATAATAGTAGTGTTGTCTTTATCAATATTGATTTTTTCTGCTCTTCCAAGCATGCTAATATCTGCATTTTCTAATTTGAAACCACGCTCTTCACTGATAACAGTTCCACCAGTTAAAATAGCTAAATCTTCTAACATTGCTTTTCTTCTATCGCCAAAACCAGGAGCTTTTACAGCAGCAATTTTCAAAGAACCTCTAATTTTATTTACCACTAAAGTAGCTAAAGCTTCACCTTCTACATCTTCAGAAATAATAACTAAAGGTTTTCCAGTTTGAACTACTTGCTCTAAAATAGGCAATAATTCTTTCATGTTACTTACTTTTTTATCGTAAATTAAAATGTAAGGACTTTCTAAATCAACTTCCATTTTTTCAGCATTGGTAACAAAATAAGGAGATAAATAACCTCTATCAAATTGCATTCCTTCTACTGTTTTTACATCAGTTTCAGTACCTTTAGCTTCTTCTACAGTGATTACACCTTCTTTTCCAACTTTAGCCATTGCGTTAGCAATTAAAGTACCAATAACTTCATCGTTATTAGCTGAAATAGAAGCCACTTGTTGAATTTTTTTGTTATCGTCTCCTACTTTTTGACTTTGAGCTTTTAAACTAGTAATTACTACTTCAACCGCTTTTTCAATACCACGTTTCAAATCCATTGGATTTGCACCAGCAGCCACGTTTTTAGTTCCACCAGCTACAATAGCTTGCGCTAAAACAGTAGCAGTAGTTGTTCCATCACCAGCTATATCAGCTGTTTTTGAAGCTACTTCTTTCACCATTTGCGCACCCATGTTTTCAATTGGATCTTTTAATTCAATTTCTTTAGCTACAGAAACACCATCCTTAGTAATAGTTGGAGAACCGAATTTTTTATCGATTACTACGTTTCTACCTTTTGGACCTAAAGTAGCTTTAACTGCATTAGCTAAAGCATCTACACCGCGTTTTAAACCGTCACGCGCTTCTACACCATATAATATTTTTTTTGACATAATTCTATTTTTTAATTTGTGATTTAAGATTTTTGATTGTTGGTGTTGGTAAGAATTTCTCTATCAACTGACAACTATCAACTGACAACTATTATTTAAACGATTGCAAAAATATCGCTTTCACGCATGATTAAATATTCTTTGCCTTCTACAGTAATTTCAGTTCCAGCGTATTTACCATAAAGAATAGTGTCGCCATTTTTAACTGTTAACGGAATTAAATTACCTGAAGTTTCAGCATTTTTTCCAGGACCTGCAGCTACTACAGTTCCGCGTTGTGGTTTTTCTTTAGCAGTATCAGGAATAATAATTCCACCAACTGTTTTTTCTTCTGCTGGAGCAGGTTCTACTAGAACTCTGTCTGCCAATGGTTTTAAGTTAATTGCCATGTATGTTTGATTTGATTATTGATTTTTAAATGATACACTCCATTTAACTAACATTATGCCAAGCGCCAATATGCTGACACATTTACATTTATTATCAAAACATGTATGATAATAAAATTTATTTATTGGTTTAAACCATTGATAACAAATATTTTGAACCAATAATTGATTTGTCAAAATGTAAGCCATGCAACTGCTTTCACTGTTTTTTTGACTGTAAATATAATAAATCACTATTTTTGATTTTTAATTAAACCCACAAACACATTTTGCATTTATCGTTTGAAGATATGATTCAAGGTTGCAAGGAAGGCGACAGAAAAGCGCAAAAAGCTTTCTACGATTACTTTGCATCAAAAATGCTAGGCGTTTGTATGCGTTATGCAAAAGACCGCTCAGAGGCGGAAGACATGCTGCAAGAAAGTTTTATTAAATTATATCAAAGCATGCATACTTACCGTGGCGAAGGAAACTTTGAAGGTTGGGTAAGGCGAGTAGTTGTATTTAACGCCATTAATTTATACAAACACAGACTTCGTCATTTTAAAGAAGACTTAGATGTGCAAGATTATGATGCTAAATACGATGATGACATTATTTCGAAAATATCGGTGAAAGAAATTTTAGCTTTTGTGCAACAAATGCCTGACGGATATCGGTTAATTTTTAACTTATATGCAGTAGAAGGATTTACACATAAAGAAATTGGGGAACAGCTTGGAATAGCCATTGGAACCAGTAAATCGCAATATTCACGTGCGAGAGATTGGATGAAAAAAGCATTAAGCAAGCACTATCATATTTTAAATGAACCATTTGAACAACCAAAATAAATTTGAACAAAAGCTCAAAGAGCAATTTGACAATTTTGAGGCTAAACCAAATGAAGCCTTATGGGAAAATATTGCCCAAAATATACCAAGCGATAATTTTGAAAAAACGCTTGCTACAAAATTAAATACACTCAAATA
>CAISTO010000274.1 GCA_903888395.1 uncultured Bacteroidota bacterium
AAATATACCTGACAAGGAAATGAATGTAGCCACTATTACTACATTTGGAAACGCTGTGGTGGCAAAGGATGAAGGTAAAATAGAAAAGGCTGAAGAATTATTAAACACAATTCAAGAATTTAGTCCAGAATTTAAATATTTAGATGATTTGAAAAGTCAGTTGGATGTTTTGAAAAAACAAGTGGAAAAGAATACAGTTGATATTAAAAACTTGAATGAAGAAGTAACAGAAAACATTACTGATTATTTAGAACTTGGTTACAAGTATTCAATTGAAAAAAATTTCAATAACGCTGAAAAATATTTCTTAATTGGTTTAAGTAAGGTAGATAGAAGTAAAATTGTATCCCGATTAGAGTTTATTTTCGCATTGTCTGAGATATATTATAGAAAGGGTAATTATAATGAGTCTTTAAAGTATTCAGAAATGGGACTATCTATTTATCCTTATTTTAAAGAATTCCTTTATTATAAATACATGTCTTATGCTAAGCTAAATCAATTAAATGAATTTAATCAAATTGTTCAAATTTCAAAAGATATTACAAAAATTAAAGACGATAATTTGATTGTAACTTTTATGAAAAAATACGCTAACAATAACAATGTTAAATATTATGATGTTGAGAAATTTCTTGAATGGAAACAACCCAAAAAAAATGTATTTATAAGATCAATAAGGTTTAATGGAGAATACAATTTCAATTCAAATTTTAGTATTTCTTTTAATAAATTTGTTATAGGATGTATACAAGAAGTTTATAATGAAAAACCAAAGCAGGCTCTTTCATTATTAAAACAATTAGATTTAACCGTTTCAGCATCAGAGATTAAATCTGCAATTGCATGGCATACTATGTTATCTAGTGATTTTTTAAATGCACAGAAACAATATGATGAAATTGTTTTAAAATCATTTTCGGGAGTTTTAGATTGCACTCCTTATATTTTGACAAAAATGGTAAAGTGTAGTAATTTCTTAAAAAATTCAGTTGTAAGCTTATATTATAATTACGATAAAAAAAATGGAATTATATTTCAAGATACAATTAGAGAATACCATCCAGACGGAACAGTCAAAAAATTTGCTATAGAAGAAGACAAAAGAGAGACTATAAAATTGAAGGATCCATATTGGTATTACGAATATGAAGATGGACGAGGTTTTGTTACAACAAACCCAATTGAAGCGTATATATATAAAGCTAACTCACAATACCCTATTAGTACTATTATTGATTGTATAAAAACAAGTGGTTGCATTAATTGGAATACTCAGTCTGAAAAAGAAAAAATGAATTTAATTAATTGGGGTCACTCATACCTACTTAATGGTGACAAAAATTATGCTTTGAAAATTTATCAAATGTTCCCTTCAGATTTTGAGTTTAGTGAAGACTTCGATCATTTGAAATATAAAGATGCGTTGCTAAATGATTGGAGTGATTTTGAAAAATTAGGGCTTATTTCAAAAAATGAGATAAAAGTTATTAAAGAAAAACTTTTTTAAATAAAAATAT
>CAISTO010000275.1 GCA_903888395.1 uncultured Bacteroidota bacterium
AAAGTATAAATGATGAATTATGAAATGAGCAATGGGAGTTGGGCACTGAGAGATGGGAGGTGGGAATGTTGAATTTAATTGTCGTGGTGAGCTTGCCGAATCCAGACACTTATTTGTTAAAGTATAAAGTATGAATGATGAATTATGAATGAATAAAAAACACCAGCCAGAAGCCAGATGCTAGAGGCAAAAAGTACTGAATACCGTTTTAAAAGTACTGACTAACGTTATGAAAGTACTGAATGCCGATATGAAAGTACTGAATGCCATTATGAAAGTACTGATTACCGTTGTAAAAGTGCTGAATGGGGTATTAACTTTAATAAACTAGGGTGTGCAAGTGATGGAATGTTATGTAAAACTGCTGAAATGTAGTTTTAAGGTAATGAATGGATAAGTGAAGGCCATGGAAACCGCCTAATGAATAGTGAATTGGATTTGTAAGGTAGCGAATGGCGTTTGATATATGGTGAAAAGTAGCTGCATTATTAATCTAATTTATAGGTAATACTAAAATAAAATTAAAATTTGGCACAGAAATTGAGTTTCTGCAGTTTTTAAAAATATATTCAAATGAAAAAAACACTTATTTCAAAATTAAACATGTACCAAGCGGTACAACAAGTTTTAAAAGCCAATAATGGCTTAAGTAAAGGATTTAGCAGATTAAATACAGAAGTGCTAAATTTTGAACAAACAATAGCCCGTATTAACGAGCTAAATGCTAACCTTAGTGCTGGCACTGCTGGTATTACCAATGCCAATTCGCAGCTTGAACAAAACATGACTGAGGCTATATGCAAACTGGCAAGGGTAGCTTTGGTTTGGGCTAAGGATACAAGTAACATGGCTTTGATTAATTTATTTGATGTAACCAAAAGCGATTTTACAAAAGTATCAGATGCTGCATGTAGTGCCAAAGCCAATGCAATTTTAGCACAAATAGAGGCAAATAGTAAAGATTTGGCCAATGAGGTTAATATAAAAACTACTGCCATTAGTGCTGCTAGAAAATTGGTAAACGATTACCAAGCTAGCTTGGGCACTGCCCAAAGTGCAGTAAAGGCCAACAAAGGCTTGAATGCCGAAACCAATGAATTATTTGCAAAAGCTGATGTTAGCTTAGTTATAATTAATGATTTGGTGGTAAATGCCTTAGATGAACCTGCTTTTGCCAATGCATTTATGGCCACTAAGGTAATTAACGATGCGGCAGTGCGCAGTACTGGAGTTTCCATAGCAGTTACCAATGCAGCAACCAACGAACCCATTACTTCTGCTTGGGCTTATGTAGAAGGTAAGGATAAAAAAGACGATGCAGACCAAGATGGAATTTGCGAGTTATATAAAATGCGCCCTGGTATTTATACCATTAGAATAGAAGCGGAAGGATACCAAACCCAAACTTTAACTGCTACCATAGAACAAGGCAAAATAACGGAATTAGAAATTAGTTTAAATAAAAGTTAATCAAACAAAAAAA
Organism: uncultured Bacteroidota bacterium; assembly: GCA_903888395.1. Lineage (GTDB taxonomy): Bacteria > Bacteroidota > Bacteroidia > UKL13-3 > UKL13-3 > JAAFJM01. Next base: position 1,484 of record CAISTO010000275.1, read on the forward strand.
AATCCTCTTAAGCAGTATAGCTTGAGGGGATTTTTTTTTATTATCAAATAATTTTATTTCTTTCATTTGTTTATTCAAAAACTAGTTACAATCATACAAAGGTCGTGTTATAAATTTAGTTATTTTTTTTGGAGCTTTTTCCCGCTATTCGCCATAGTTGCTCCATTGCATTGCGCAAGCTATTTGCGGCTATCGGGGCTAGGAATTTCTTAATACAAAAACTTCATCCATGTGATACTCCAGAAAAGTTTTATTAGGTAAAAATCTTTCTGGGCTTTGAATTTTGGTATTTTCAATAGGAGAGAGGGGTAGTGAATTTTTATGTTAAAGAAATTTTTATTGCATATCGCAATTTGCAATAATCTCTATTATTCAAATACTGTAATTTATTTTCATGTCTGGATTTTCCTAATAAACACTAATATTTCAAAGTTTTTATTTACCATAGAAATGGTACCAAGGTTAAAACTACGAAATGAGATATAAAAATAAATCTATTATAAACTATTTTTAGATGTAACTGATTTCAATTTTAACGATATTATTTACAATAAAAATTGTATTTTTGT
>CAISTO010000276.1 GCA_903888395.1 uncultured Bacteroidota bacterium
AAGTATTAGAAAAATAGTAGATTTTTCTGCCGATCAAAAGCTAAAGATTGAACTGAAAGAATCTGATAAACAATTAAAAGAAGTGTCGATTAAAACTGATAAACTTACAGCAAAAAATGTAGAACAAAATAAAATGAGTGTAGTGAAGTTGGATATCAAGGATGTTAAGAAAATTCCTTTGTTATTAGGTGAAGTTGATATTATTAAAGCCATTCAACTTTTACCTGGCGTGCAAGCTGCTGGCGATGGAAGTTCAAATTTTATCGTTCGTGGTGGAAATATAGACCATAATTTAGTTTTATTAGATGAAGCAGTTGTTTATAATCCTTCGCATGTATTGGGTTTCTTTTCAGTATTTAATGGTGATGCCATCAAGGATTTTGAAATTTATAAAGGTGGAATTCCAGCACAATATGGCGGACGACTAGCCTCAGTTTTAGATGTGAGAATGAAAGATGGTAATTCTAAAAAATTTAGTGCTTCGGGTGGTATTGGTTTACTTTCATCGCGCTTAACTTTAGAAGGACCCATTGTAAAAAATAAATCGTCCTTTATGATTTCTAGCAGAAGAAGTTATTATGATATATTTTTTCCTTTAAGTTCTCAATTAGATGGAACTACAGCTTACTTTGGCGATTTAAATGTAAAACTGAATTACACTTTAAGTGATAAAGACAAAATTTTCTTTTCAGCATATTATGGTAGAGATAAACTTGGAATTGGAGGAATATTAGGTTTTGGATGGGGCAATTTTACTACAACAGGCCGTTGGAATCATCTATTTAACAGCAAGTTTTTTGTAAACACTACAGTTGCTTATAGTAGGTATGATTACAATTTTGATTTGAACATAGCCAAGAACCTAAATTTTACAAGAACCAATTATATCAATGACCTGAATATAAAAATAGATGGTAATTATTTTATTACTCCCAAAAGCAGCTTAAAAATTGGTATCAAACAAAATTATTATGTTTTTGAACCAGGAAACAGAACTCCAATTACGGCTGAATCTATCATTAGCGCTGCAAGTTTACCCGCCAAACGCGCTTTTGAACAAGATTACTATGCTAGTCATATTTATAAATTTGGAAAAAGAGCCACCATTGAATATGGCGCACGCGTTTCTATATTTTCAAACATTGGCAATGGAAGAAGTATTAACTATGTAAATGGTTCACCTACTTTTATAGATAATGGTGCTATTAAGCAAAATAGTTTTGATCCTAATAATACTTATACTAACTATAGCGCTGGTCAAATTTTTAAAACCAATTATGGATTTGAACCACGTGTTAATTTTACTTATTTATTGAACTCAAGCAGTTCTATCAAAACTTCGTATAACAGAATGTTTCAATACATGCATTTAATTCAAAACGTAACTGCATCTATTGGTCAAGAATTTTGGACTCCTTCCGATAATTATATTAAACCACAAATGAGTGACCAAGTGGCATTAGGTTATTTTAAAAATTTTAATGAAAATACTTTAGAGTTTTCGGTAGAAGCTTATTACAAATGGATGAATAACACGGTTGAATTACGTGACGGTGCCGATATACAATTTAACGAAGCAATAGAAGGACAAGTTGTGGCAGGCCAAGGAAGAGCATATGGTTTAGAGTTTTTTTTAAGAAAACAAAAAGGAAAAACTACTGGATGGCTAAGTTATGCTTTATCTAAATCGGAACGACAAGCAGATAATATAAATAAAGGTGATTGGTATTCATTTAGATTTGATAGAACCAATTATATTACCCTTGTAGTTTCGCAAGAAATAAGTAAAAGAGTAAGTGTAGGTGCTAGTTTTGTATATGCAACTGGCGAAGCATTTACTACTGCCACTAGCAGAACTACATTTTTTAACGACAAAAATCCAAGTATAATTTATGGTGCCAGAAATGGCGCTCGCTTCCCTGATTACCACCGCTTAGATTTATCATTAACATTAAACCAAAAAAAGAAAGAAGCAAAACCACTTTGGTACTTCAAAAAACGTAATTTTGAAGGTAGTTGGGTGTTTTCATTATACAATGCTTACGGCAGAGCAAATGCTTATTTCTTAGATTATAGCTCTAGAGACAATGTGCCAATAGTTAATAAATGGTACTTATTTACTTTTGTGCCTGCAGTAACTTATAACTTCAAATTCTAATGAATAAAACGAAAATGAAAACCATCAAAAATATTATAGCAGTTTTTGCATTTGTATTTGCTATTGCATCCTGCAAAGAAGAAATAAAATTAGATTTTCCCTCAAGCGAAAAAAAGCTTGTAGTAGAAGCCGAAATCTCTACCGAAATGGATAGTTCGTATGTTAAATTGACCATGTCGGCCGATTATTACTCAACCGATCCTTATCCAAATGTGAGCAGTGCTACCGTAACTGTAAACGGGGTAAACTTTCCCTATGTTGGAAACGGCATTTATAAAGCTCCATCACCTTATGCGGGCGATACAGGAACTGTATATAATTTAACTATTAACAATAATGGAAGTGTTTATACTGCTAAATCGTTATTAGACCCAATGTTTAGAGTAGATTCTATTTTTCAGGTTTTCAAACCGGCTGAAGGCTTTTTTAAAGCTGGATATACAATTAACTACTTAGGTTTTGACGATAGACCAAAAATCAAATATACTTTTTTTAAATTAGGTAAATTTGATACCATTCTTCAACGTGATTCTTTTGGCCAACAACGAATTTTATTCAATAGCGATCAAACTCCAGTTGGTGTACAATATCCCTTTGAATTACCTTTTACCCGTTTACAAAAAGGA
>CAISTO010000277.1 GCA_903888395.1 uncultured Bacteroidota bacterium
ACATCACTGGTAATTTCTACACCTCTGTTAATTGGTCCGGGATGCATTACTACAATTTCTTTATCCAATGAATCTAAGCGTTTTTTATCTAAACCATAAAGCATGCTGTATTCACGCAGTGAAGGGAAATATTTAATATCTTGACGTTCTAATTGAATGCGCAACATATTGGCCACGTCACACCAATTAAGGGCTTTCATCAAGTCTGTTTCTACTTTTACACCAAGGCTTTCTATGTGCTTTGGAATTAAAGTGGTAGGTCCGCAAACCATTACTTCAGCGCCTAATTTTTTCAAACAAATGATATTTGAAATGGCCACCCGTGAATGTAAAATGTCACCAACAATTACCACTTTTTTACCATTTACATTTCCAAATTTTTCTCGTATTGAAAATGCATCAAGCAAAGCTTGCGTTGGATGTTCATGAGTTCCATCACCAGCATTTATAATATTAGCTTTTATGTGTTGTGACAAGAAAATAGCGGCTCCTGGTGCAGGATGACGCATTACAACCATGTCAACTTTCATGGCCAAAATATTATTTACGGTGTCAATTAATGTTTCGCCTTTTGAAACGGAAGAAGAGGATGCCGCAAAATTTACAGTATCAGCGCTCAATCTTTTTTGTGCCAATTCAAATGAAATTCTTGTGCGAGTTGAGTTTTCAAAAAAGATATTTGCAATGGTTACATCGCGCAATGAAGGAACTTTTTTAATGGGTCTATTGATAACAGTTTTAAAACCATCGGCTGTTTCAAATATCAATTCTATATCGTCAACGGTAATGTCTTTTATGCCAAGTAAATGCTTTTGTGTAAATTGTTTCATTTAATTAATTACTTATTATGGATGCAACATCTGCCTTACTATTTTCTTTCCATTCCACTTTCACCTTGTCGTTTGCCCTTGTATCTACTGTTATACCCGTGTAATCAGGTTGAATTGGTAAATGGCGGCTAAAACGCCTGTCAATTAAAACCATTAACTCTACTTTTTCTGGTCTTCCAAAATCAACTAAAGCATCTAAAGCTGAACGAATGCTGCGACCTGTATAAAGCACATCGTCAATTAAAACTACTTTTTTGCTTTCAACGGTAAAATTAATTTTCATGGCATTGGGAACTATTTGTTCTTTTCCACGTCTAAAATCATCTCTGTAAAATGAAATATCTAATTCGCCATAAAGTAATTTTTCGTTTTCAGTTATTTCAACCAAACGCTTTAAAATTCTTCTTGCAAAAAATGTTCCTCGAGGTTGAAGCCCAATAATGGCCGTGTTTTCAAATGACCCATGTTTTTCAATAAGCTCATAACAAAGCCTATCTATTACAATACTAAATTGTTTTTTTTCGAGTATAATTTTACTGTTCATTGGTGTTTTCCAATTTCACTTATTTGTATTTTCAAACTACTTTTTAGTTTTTAAATGTAGCAGATTTTCTTTGCAAATTTGCACAATTTATATTAAATAATTGCAACTCCAATTTTATTCAGTATTGTTTGGGCATTTTGTTTGTCTAAATGCAATTGATTTTTTAAAGCATCTAAGCCATCAAATTTCTCTTCATTTCTAAGTTTACTAACAAATTCTATTTTTAAATTTTCAGTATAAATATCCTTTTCAAAATTAAAAATATTTACCTCAATGCTTCTTCCTTTATCCTTTATTGTGGGGTTATTACCAATATTTAACATGCCGCCAAAACGTGCTTTATTATACCAAACCCAAACTGCATAAACTCCATCTTGTGGTATTAGTTTATACGAATTTTCTACTTCAATATTGGCAGTTGGATAACCAATTGTTCTTCCTAATTGCTTTCCTTTAATTACATTTCCTTCCAAACTATAACTATTTCCCAAGTATTTTTGAGCAGTTTGAATATCGTTATTTAACAGTGCTTGTCTAATTTTAGTTGAACTTACAGCTATATCATCTATATCTTGTTCTGGAATTTCCTCCACTTCAAATTCATAAAGTGATGCAGAGTTTTTTAAATGCTCGAACGAACCTTCCCTGTTTTTTCCAAATCTATGGTCGTAACCAATGACTAAAGTATTGGTTTTAATTTTATTAACTAATATATTTCTAATAAATTGTTCCGAACTTAAGCGTGAAAACTCTTTCGTAAATGGTAGAATAATTAAATGGTCAACACCTGCTTTTTCTAATAAATTTATTTTTTCATTTAAAGTACTTAACAATTGTAAACCATGGTCAAGTGGCAAAAGCACTATTCTTGGATGTGGTTCAAATGTAATAATTACTGTTTCTCCGTTTTTAATAGAAGCAATTTGTTTTAAGCGTTCAATTATTTTTTTATGAGCCAAATGAACACCGTCAAAAGTGCCTTGACTAACAATGGCATTTTTTATTGTTGGAATTTCATCAATATTATAATGTACTTTCATACTAAGATAAATGTTTTTAAATAATTAAAATTTATCCTAATAAAATTTTGTAAAACCGATCATTTCTCTTGCGGTAGCAATGGTTTTGCTTGCACTGTCTCTGGCTTTTTCAGCACCCATTTTTGCTATTTTTCCTAGCATTTCATCATTGCCACTTATTTCATCTATTTTTTGTTTAATTGGAGAAATAAATAATGACATGTCATCGGCAAGTTGTTTTTTTAAATCGCCATAACGAATGCTACAATCTGCAAATGTTGTTTTATAATGGCTGATTACTTCTTGATTTGAAACCAATGCCATTAGATCAAATAAATTTTGAACGGCTTGGCTAGGAGTGGAGTTTGGTTCCGTTGGAGAAACATCACTCACCGCTTTCATTATTTTTTTTCTAACAGTTGCATCGTCATCATTTAAATTGATTACGGTATTATCGCCATCACTTTTACTCATTTTTCCGCCACCTTGCAAACCTGGAACTTTTACTAATTGATTGCCATAATTAAAAGCTTGTGGTTCAGGAAACAACTCATTATTATATATTCTATTGAACCTGTTTCCAAAAGTTCTAGCCATTTCTAAATGTTGTTCTTGGTCTTTACCTACTGGTACTTTCAGCGCTTTATGAATTAAAATATCGGCAGCCATTAAAACTGGATAGGTTAATAAACCCGCATTGATATTATTAGGATGTGATTTTGCTTTTTCTTTAAATGAAGTTACTCTTTCTAATTCACCTTTATAAGCATGCATATTTAATAATAAATATAATTCTGCTATTTCGGGTAAATCACTTTGAATATATATAGTACAGGCTTCGGGATCAATACCACACGCTATGTATTCAGCTAAAACTTGCTTTACATTTTGATGTAAATCCTTAGGATTAGGATGTGTTGTTAAGGAATGAAAATCGGCTATAAAAAAATAACAGTTATATTCATGCTGCATTTTTATAAAATTTTTTACAGCACCCATGTAATTTCCTAAATGTAAATTTCCTGTTGGTCTTATTCCGCTAACTACTATTTCTTTATTCATTTTATTTTTAAAATATTGGTTGCAAAATAACTTTTAAATACACAAACTACAATCGTATTTATGTAAGGCATTGTTTTTTAAAAACTTATTATATATTTGATAATAATTAAAAACCAAATGAAGAAAATTTATACTGCTTTTTTGCTTTCTATAAGCGCAATTTCTTATGCACAGAACACTCATATTGAGGTAGTTCAGCAACTTAATAAAAATGGATTTCCTAACTTAACTGAATCTGAAGTAATTGTTAATAGTTCATCTTTAGATAAAAAAACTGGCATTACACATATTTATTTTAAACAAGTAGTAAATGGAAATGAGGTTTTTAATAGTCAAAGTAGCATTCACATTGACAAAAACGGGAATGTTGTTTCTAAAAATATTGCTTTAAAAAGTAATATTGTAATAGGGAATACTATAAAAATAGATGCGGCCACTGCATTGAATATTGCTTTATCAGAAGCAAAAATTGTAAAAAATGTGTTAAATAAATCTGCTTTAGTAAGCAATGCTAATTTTAAAATAGTTGATAAAAATGTTTCAAGTGAAGCAATAAATGGTAAACCTGTTTTTTATGAAAAAAACAATCAATTGTTTGCAGCATGGGAAATAGAAGTATTAAATGATGTAACCAATGATTGGTTAAATTTAATTATAGATGCGCAAGATGGTTCTATCATTGATAAGAATAATTATACAACCAAATGTAATGTTGAAAACATGACAGCCTCAAATTTTAATAAACCTTATTATTTTGAATTTGAAGATAACAATTCTCTAGGTAAAACTAGTCCAACAGGATCTTATAATGTATATCCTATTCCTATGGAAAGTCCAGCAAGAGGGAACAGACAATTGATCTCTGACGTCAATGATGTCAATGCTTCGCCTTACGGTTGGCATGATACAAATGCAGTTGATGGCGCAGAATTTACAATAACACGTGGTAATAATGTTTGGGCCAAAGAAGATACCTTAGGTTCTAACGGAACAACTGGTTTTTCGCCAAATGGTGGAACTGATTTAATTTTTGATTTTCCTTATGGTTTAGATGCCGGTCCTCGTCCTAATTTAAGTGCTGCAATTACTAATTTATATTTTTGGAATAATACCTTGCACGATGTTTTTCATAATTATGGTTTTGATGAAGAAAGTGGTAATTTTCAACAAAAAAACTATACAGGTTTAGGACTTGGAAACGATTATGTAAATGCCGATGCTCAAGATGGTAGTGGAACTGATAATGCAAATTTTGCAACACCTGTGGATGGAACTAATTCTAGAATGCAAATGTATTTGTGGGGTGTTCCAACTGCTACTGTTTCTAATATTTTACAAGTAAACTCACCTTCGCCAATTGCCAATAAATACGGTGGAATTTTGGCAACTTTTAGTCCTAAATTAAGTTTAGTTCCTATTACTGCTAATATGGTTTTGGTAAAAGATGGAACTACAAATCCAACTTTGGGATGTTCTACATTAGTAAATAGTGCTGCAATAGCAGGTAAAATAGCTTTAATTACAAGAGGTACTTGTAATTATGCTACCAAAATATTAAATGCTCAAAATGCAGGTGCAATTGCTGCTGTTATCATTAATAGTTCAGCTACTGGTGTATTTGCCATGACTGGTTCTTCTGCTGGTATAACAATTCCCTCGTTAATGATTGCAAAAGCTGATGGTGATAAATTCAAATTAGATACCATTGGTTTAAATGTCAGTTTGTTTGATTCAAGTGTTGCATCTACCAAAAGAATTTATGACAGTGATTTTGACAATGGAGTAATAGCTCATGAATATGGACACGGAATTTCTACTCGTTTAACTGGTGGTGCTGGAAATTCATCGTGTTTAACTAATCAAGAACAAGCTGGTGAAGGTTGGAGTGATTTTTTTGCATTAGCATTAACTTCAAAACCATACGAAACTACTTTAACCGGACGCGGAATGGGAACACATTTAATAGCTCAAGATACATCTGGAGTTGGAATTCGTCCTTATAAATATGCAAGAAATATGACTACTAATCCTGTTACTTATGAAAGTATAAAAACACTAACTGTTCCTCATGGTGTTGGATTTGTTTGGTGTAGTGCTTTATACGATATTTATTTAGACATGATAGATAAATATGGTTTTGATGAAAATATGTACACAGGAACAGGTGGTAATAATAAAACACTTCAATTAGTTGTGGAAGGTTTAAAATTACAACCTTGTAATCCTGGTTTTATGGATGCTAGAAATGCAGTAATTTTAGCTGATTCAATTTTAAATGGTGGTGCAAATAAATTATTATTATGGAAAGCATTTGGAAGAAGAGGAATGGGTGATGATGCAACTCAGGGTTTAGCATCTTCTCGCTCAGATGGTAAAAATGGATTTAAATTACCCGCGGAATTAACTATTTCAATCAATGATATTTTAAGTCAACAAGCAATTGAAATTTTTCCAAATCCTAGTAAAGGTAAATTCAGTATAAATGCAAGTTATAACTTACAAAATGTAGAATTTAATTTAGTAGATATAAGTGGAAAAAAATTATCAATTTTAGCTAAAACTATCAATGAAAATGCGGCTGAGTTTGATGCTTCTAATTTAAATGCAGGTATTTATTTCTTGAATATTAAATCAGATAATGGAAGCATTACTAAGAAAATTATTATAGAATAATCTTATAATAAATTAGAAATAAAAAAATCCGTTTACATTGTAAACGGATTTTTTTTAGTTAATAAATCAATACTCATTTCAATTACAACATTTAACATTCAACATTCAATCCCGATGCATCGGGACAAAATTCCTTAACTTCTCATGTTATCAAATTGAAGTGGAACGTCAAAATCATGACCCCTAACGGCCGACATGGTATTTTGTAAATCATCTATTTGCTTAGCTGTTACTCTAATCTGATCATCCATAATACTGGCTTGAACTTTTAGTTTTGTATCCTTAATAAACGAAACAACTTTTTTAGCAGTTTCCTTATCCAGTCCTTCTTTTATTGGTAAATCTTGCAAAACTAATTTTCCACTTGAGCGAAACTCTTTGCTTAAATCCAAACTTCTTACATCTAGCTGTTGTTTACTAAATTTACTTAAAATAATGTCAATAATGCTGCTTAAAGCCATGTCTTGATTGGCAGAAATTTTTACAATTTTCCCTTTTTTATCCAATTCAATGGAGCATTCGGCATCTTTTAAATCATACCTATTTACCAATTCTTTTTCAGCAGTATTGATTGCATTATCTATTTTTTGTAAATCAATTTTTGATACAATATCGAAGCTCGCCATATTTTTAAGTTTTTAATGTTATTTGGTGTTGCAAGATGGTATTTTTGATAAAATAAAAACAAATTTTTTTTAAATAAAATATAACCATTGAATATGGAATTTCACTTTCATGAAAAATTAGTTGCATTAATAATTTATCAATTGATTTTCAGTTTCATGTAATTTAATTATTAAAACTACCAACCCAATTATAAATTTAACGTATAACCACGCAATACAATGATAGTTTTGTAAAATAAATGGAATCTAACAAGTAAAATTCAATAAATATTTTGAATTTTGCTTTAAAAATTTAAATTTGAAAATCTAAACAGCAATAAAATAAATAAACAATAAATATGAAATCAATCTTACAATTTAAAAAGCTTGTACTATTTTTGGTATTAGCTACATTAACAAGTATGAGTGCTAAAGCTCAGTATTGTGCTTCTGCTGCTACTACCACTGCCGATGAGGAAATTTATGGTGTAACAATGAATGGCATTACCAATGCTTATAATTGTACAACTATAGCTCCAGGAACTGGTTCTATTTTGAGTAGGTATTCTAACTTTACTACATTAGGTAACATGTGGACTTTTGCTCCTGGTTCAACAGTAAACTTTAATATTCAAGAAGACGAATGTGACGGTGCTACTTATTACGCATTTGGAACAGCTATTTGGATAGATTTTAATCAAAATAATTCTTTTGCAGATGCAGGTGAAAAAGTTTTTGTTGAAACAGCAACTTTAATTGGACCAAGAAATGTGATCAATACTTTTGTAATTCCTTCAACTGCTTTAACAGGTCAAACTAGGATGAGAATTATTGTGGCTGAAAGTTATGCAGGAACTACTTTAACAGAATGTTTGAGTTATGGTTATGGTGAAACGGAAGATTATAATATCTTTATTGGAGCACCTGGCCCACCACAACCACCCATTGCAAATTTTTACACACAAGATACGGTTTGGATCAACAGTCCTTATACATTGATCAATACTTCAAGTTTTCAAAGCCGTGTGTTTTGGGATATACCAGGTGAAAATCCTTTACAACCGGGTTACTATCGTCAAGCTGGTTATATTGATACTGCAAAATATTATAACAACTTAACTTATACTTTTACATCTCCTGGTTTAAAATTAGTAAAATTATTAGCAGTTAACAACATAAAACGTGATTCATTACGCGATTCAATTTATAAATACATTTATGTAGATACTCCAACACAAGCACCTCGAGCCGAGTTTATTACTTTTAAACGAATAATGGGTATAACCGAGGAAGCTCCATTTATTGATTTGTCAACCAATGGGCCAACTCAGTGGGATTGGACAATAGATCCACCTTGTATCAGTTGTATTACTGATCCAAATAATGGAATAGCCAATTATTTTATCACAGGAACTGGCCAACCAGGACAAAACGTTGCAAGTCCAAGATTAGCGGCATTTGACCCCGGGGAATTTAAAGTTTGTTTACGTGTATGGAATTTACGAGGAAGCGATTCCATATGTAAAAACCAATATATAAAAGTAGTAGAAGGAAATTATATGTGCTCTGGTTCTGGCGGATTTAGTAGCCAAAAACTAGAAGGATTTTTGTATGGAATTAGTGGTCCTTACCAAACTTATGCACGTAGCAGCTGGCCAAGTAATTGCCCAGGATTTACCATTAATCCTTGTGCCGATTCTATTACATTATTTGTAGAAAGAATAAAAATGTGGCCAACAGATAGTATTGAAATATTCAATGGCCCAACTATCACATCACCAAGAATTGCTGCCATTGGAGCTGGTTCCGCTGGACAAATTCCTTTAACAACGGCTCAGTCTATTATTAAAGGTGGAAGTTCAATCAGTTTTAAATACAAACCGGGAACTGTTGCATTGCCATCAAATTACGATTCGGCATCATTTATTATTAGATGGTTTGCAAAACCCGCAAGTTATCCAAAACCAATTTCAAGAATTGATATTCCTGATACAATATATTCAAATCAATTGGTTTCATATAATAATAAATCAACTGGAATATTGATGAAATATAGCTGGGATACTGATGGAAATAGTTTATTTGATTCAACTACATCAAATCCAACACGTACTTTTTTAATTACAGTACCAACTTTAAAAAATATATGTCTAGTAACTTATAATTGTGTAGGTTCAGACACATCTTGTAAACAAGTAGCATTTTTACCAGTAAATCGTCCACCAATTGCACGTTTTACAGCAGATAAATTTTTAGGATTTAACACTGATACATTTAACTTAATTGATCAATCAGCTAATGGAGTTGCATCATGGAGATGGACATTTATACCTGCATCTGTTCAGTATTTAAATGGAACTTCACAAAGCAGTCAAAATCCGAAAGTACGATTAACAAGTCCAGTTCCTTATACCGTTCGTTTAACTTCTACCAATGCTTTTGGAGTAGATTCTATTACTAAAGTAGCATATATTAACGTAAGTGCATATCAAACTCCAGGAACGGGAACTACATTCTCAACCATTGCGGATGCAACCATGGGATTAAGAAGAATAATAATGGCGGGAATTGACAGTACATTTACGAATACAACTGCACCTTCTTATCAATATATCAATTCTAAAACTCAAATTGGTACCATGTATCGTGGTGGTAAATATGCAATAATAATAGAAAGACCTAAAGATGGATCTCCATTAGATTACAAAGTATGGGTTGATAAAAACTACAATGCAAACTTTGAAACCAGTGAATTAATTTTAAATAAAATTAACAATGGAAACATGCAATTAGTTGATACAATTACTATTTCTCCAACTCAAGCTTATGGAAATACAAGAATGAGAGTTGGTTTAGATTTAGCAAATTCTACCCAATTTAATTCAGTATATTCAGTAATTGGAATGTTCAAAGATTTCAATGTTTCAATTAATAAAGATGAAGTAAAACCAACTATCCAATTAAACGGAACAGCAATTTTAAGAACTGAAATCAACAAATTGTTCAATGATCCAGGAGTAACAGCAATTGATAATATAGAAGGAAATATAAGTTCAAGAGTTCAAAAAATATCAAATGTTGATACTGCAAATATTGGTGTTTATAATGTTAAATATTTTGTAACAGATTATTCTGGAAATACTTCTGATACAGTATACAGAACAGTAATTGTAGAATTAAACAGCACAGGACCATCTATTACTTTAGTTGGTGGAAATACATTCAGAACAAATGTAAAAGAAACATTTACTGATCCTGGCGTAATTGCATTAGATAATAACGGAAATAATATTACTAGCAATGTAATTAGAACTACCAATGTGAATACAGATATTGTTGGAACATACTCAGCTAGATATTCGATTACGGATGCATTTAACTTTACTAAATATGTTGATAGAACAATTATTGTTCAAGACACAACAAGACCTGTATTAACACCTAAAGCAAGTCCTTATTTACACCAAGTGAATACTATTTTTGATGCAACTCAAGTGATTACTTGGAGCGATAATTATAATACAAAAGCACAAATGACGCCTACTTTTGCTACTTCTGTAAATCCAAATAATATTGGAACTTACTTTGTAGTTTATAATTTAAAAGACGAGTCGAACAATACTGCTAATCAATTAACACTTCAAGTAAGGGTAACAGATTTAATTATTCCAACAATAAATGTTGCTAATAATCCATTATATGTTGAAGTAAATCAAACATTTAGTGAAAATGACGTAACTGTTAGTGATAACTATTGGCCAACTTCAGCTTTATTTAGAAGCCAAACAGGAAATGTTAGAATAGATTCATTAGGTACCTATTATATTACTTATTCGGTAACTGATGGTTCTGGAAATGTAAATACATTTGTAAGAACTGTTATAGTAAGAGATACTAAAGCTCCTGTAATTACTTTAATAGGTGGTCAAACAATTAATTTGGTTCGTTGGTCAACTTTTGTAGATCCGGGTGTTCAAATAATTGATAACTACAATACTGATGCTCAAATTCGTAAAAACTTGACAGTAACAAGTAATTTACCTTTGAATGCCAATAGTCAATATTTTGGAAATGAAGAGGGATTATTTACTGTTCAATACAGGGTGAGAGATATATCAAATAATATTTCTGCTGTGGTAACAAGAACTGTAAATGTAATTCCAAATCCTACTTCAATTGAAGACGCTATTAATGCAAATAATATATTATCTATTTATCCAAACCCAAATAATGGTATGGTAAAAATGAAAATGTATGAAAATACCTTAAATGATGTAACAGTTAAAGTATATAATGCAATAGGTGGATTGGCTAAAATTATTACTATAAAAAACAATGATTTAACTGAAAAACAAATTGATTTATCATCGTTTGCTGATGGTGTATATTTAATTCAAATAGAATCAGCCGACAAAGTTTATACGCATAAAATAAGTGTAATTAAATAATCCTTTTTTTTATTAAAATAGAAAAAGATGCTTTCTTTATTGAAAGCATCTTTTTTTTTATATATTTGAATGAATGAAAGCAGTAATTGACTTAGGTTCAAATACATTTAATTTATTAATAGCTGATATAAAAAACAATCAGTTAAATGTTGCTGTAAATTTAGAATTTCCTGTAAAAATAGGTAAAGGAGGTTTGGTAAATAATTTCATTACAGAATCGGCTATGCAACGAGCCTTGACCGCACTTTCACAGTTTAAAAGTTATATTGATCAATTTGAAATTGTTGAAATTAAAGCTTTGGCAACTTCTGCCATCAGAAATGCTTCCAACGGCAATGAATTAATTCATAAAGTTAAACAATTATTTGATATTGATATTGCTATTATAAATGGAATTGTAGAGGCTGAATATGTTTATTTAGGGGCAAATAATTCGTTTAAATTACCTAAGGATGAAGTTTTAGTGATGGACATTGGTGGTGGTAGCGTTGAATTTATTATTGGAAGAAATGAAAATATTTTATGGAAACAAAGTTTTGATATTGGAGCAGTTAGGCTTTTTGAAATGTTTAAACCTGAAAGTCCTTTATTAGCATCCGATATTTTAACAATTAAAAATTATATTTTAAATGAGTTAAAACCACTAAAAATTGCGCTTTCCAATTTTCCTTTACGAACTTTAATTGGAACTGCTGGCACTTTTGAGACTTTGGTTGATATTGTAATTAAAGATTTAAAAGTTATACCAATTTCATTAAGTAAAAATGCCTTTGAAATTTCAATGCATGAATTTGAAGCCTTTAAAGAAATGATGATTACCTCAACTCTAGAACAACGATTGAATTTAAAAGGAATGCTTGATTTTAGAGCTGAATACATTCCCATTGCATCAATTTTAATAGATGTAATTATTGAAATGGCAGAAATAAAAAAATTGGTTTGTTCTAATTTTTCAATGAAAGAAGGTGCGCTTTTTAGTATGTAATATTTGCTAAAACTTTTTCAAAGCATCATAAACTTTATTAATTGGTAATCCCATTACGTTATAAAAGCAACCATTTATTTTTTCAACAGCTGTATATCCAAACCAATCTTGAATTCCATAACTTCCCGCTTTATCTAATGGCTTGTATTCATGAATATAATGCCAAATTTCATTTGCGTTTAATTTTTTAATAGTCACTTCTGTTCTATCATAAAATGTAATGCTTTTGTTATTTGATTTTAAGCAAACACCAGTAAATACTTCATGCGTAGTTCCACATATTTCAGATAGCATTTCAAAAGCTTCTTGTTCGTTTTCTGGTTTATTTAATACATGATTATTTACCCAGACAATAGTATCTGCTGTAAGCAATACTTCATGATCATTTATTTGTTTTGGGTAAAATTCTGATTTTTTTGAAGCTAAAAACAAAGGAATTTCATGTTTTATAAGTGAATTATCATATGATTCATCCACATCAAATAATGCTACTTCAAATGGAAATTCAAGACCTTTAATTAACTCTTGTCTCCTTGGAGATTTGGAAGCAAGTATAATTTTTATATTTTCAAACAGCATTTTTTTTATAACGATAAATTAAATTTATGTGCCAACTCTTGCAAGTCTAAAATTACTTTTTCATTCAAAGGAATACCATTTTTTATTCTTTCCATTTCTAAAAAATATTCTGGTTCTCCTGGAATGATTACAGTTTGATTTTCATCAATTCTTTCTGCATTTTTAAATGAATCAATCCAATTATCCATGTTGTTTTTAAAATCATCTGCTGGTCTAAATGCATCAATTCGCATGGCACCCAAAAAATGACCAATTCCATTTCCAGGTAAATTGGGCAATGGATTTAAAAAAGATACAAAAGGTGGAACCCAAGGTCCATAATTTGCGCCACTTAATACACCACAAAGAATATCAACAATACTGGCTAAACCATAACCTTTATGTCCGCCAAGTGGCAATAATGAACCTCCATTTGAAAGTTCATTGGCATTCATTGATTCATTTCCTTCTTTGGTTTGAACCCAATTATTAGGAATTAATTTTCCTGTTCTTTGTGCTATTTCTAGTTTTCCATTTGCGGCAGCACTTGTGGCCATATCTATTACTATTGGCAAATGTTTGGAAGTGGGAAAAGCATAACAAATTGGGTTAGTTCCCAACATTCGTTGTTTACTAAAAGTTGGCGCTACTAAAGGACTTGCATTGGTCATTGCTATTCCAATCATGTTATGAGGCAGCGCTTTCATTGCATGATAGGCAGCTATTCCAAAATGGTTACTGTTTTGAATTGCAACCCAACCTGTTCCAACATTTTTTGCTTTCTCAATGGCAATTTCCATTGCTTTTGGAGCAACAACCAAACCTAATCCTTCATTTGCATCTACTGTTGCAGTACTTGGCGTTTCATGAATAATTTTATGATTGGCATTCATGTTAGCACGTTTGGCATCAAAAAGCCTCACATATCCACTTAAACGTGCTACTCCATGTGAATCAATTCCACGTAAATCTGCTGCAATTAAAACAGCTGCGGCTTGCAAAGCATCATCTGAGTTCATTCCACATTTTTTAAATACTTGTTGGGTAAATAAAGAAAGTTGTTGGGAAGAATAGTTCATTTTGGAAATTGAAAGATTATAATCCCGATGCATCGGGAGAAAGATTACAAAATTAGAAGATTAGAAAATTAAAAACCGGATTCATCGGGAGAAAGATTAAATGATTACCAATTATATGTTGCTCATCGACTATCGTCTATCGTCTATCGACCATCAACTATCGACCATCAACTATCGACCATCAACTATCGACCATCAACTATCGTCTATTTTCTATTTCCCATCACTCTTAACAAGTAAAGGAATAAATTTACAAAGTCTAAGTAAAGTGTAAGTGCGCCCATGATTGAAGCTTTTTTTGCATTTTCGCC
>CAISTO010000278.1 GCA_903888395.1 uncultured Bacteroidota bacterium
AACACTTATGCTACTTATAATTTAACAGTTTTAGGCAAAGTTCGTCAGTATAAACTTCAAGCGCTTACAACTACAACTAGCGGACAAGCAAAGTGGGAATTTGCAATTGGAACAGCGGCTTCACCAAATTATACTACCAATTGGCGTCCGTATACTGGACCATTTACCTTGTTTGCTTTTGATTCAATTATTTCACCAAATTCAACTCCAAATGTTGGAGCAATGTATAACAGTGGTACCGGAGGTGCCAGCGGTTTTTTGCCTGCCTTATCTTCGGGTAACTTTTATACAGTAAATGTTAGTGACTCCACAGGTAATAACTATGTAGCAGTTTGGCAAACTACTTTCAATCCTGCTGTTATTACAGTAGTGCTTCAAAATCCAACTATTGTATGCGATGGTGGCGATTCAGTAAGTGTTAATGTAACCTCAAACCAGGCTTTAAATGTGAGTGAAAATGCATATTTACGCTATTCAACAACTAATACTTTTAATAATTCTACCTTGGTTCCATTAACTTTTTTGGGTACAAGTGGTTTTGCTAAAATTCCTGTTCCAGCCAGTTCAAGCACTATTTATTTTTATGTATTCACTTCAAAATATAGTGCTACAAAATTAGCTCCTGGTGGTGTAGTTAATGAGCGATATTGCGACTTAAGTTCACTTTCATTAAATAATAATAGCAATAGTAATTATAGTTTTACAGTAATATCAGGAGCCATTCCTAACACAAACTTTACCTCTAGTAATTATTGTGTTGGGTTGCCAACTACTTTAAATAATTCAAGCTCCATTTCAGGAGGTTCTATTACTTCATACAGTTGGAATTTTGGAAATGGAAATACTTCTACTTCTAGTGCATCAACTTTAACCAATACTTATGCCTTTGTAGGAAATTATTCAGTAAGCTTAATTGCAACTAGCAATTTAGGTTGTCAAAAAACAAATACACAAAATATTACTATTAATTCATTGCCAGCGGCAAACTCAATAAACGCAAACTAAAAAATATAACAATATACAATCATGAAAAACAATTCTAAAATTAAAGCTGCACTTTTTGTTTTGGTGCTAACATCAATGAGCTTTATAGTTCAAGCTCAAAAAAATATGTGGACAGGCAACAGTTATGTTTTTAACATTAATTCAGCTACAAATGTTACATCAAGTATTGCTTGGAATGAAACAACATTTTCGGCTGGAACTTTAACAGCGGGAAGTGAAGTTTTAAGCGGAACAAGAAATTCAATTTATACAAACACATTTACCAATTCTTCAAGTGTATTTCAAACTTGCTCTTTAACAGTAACCGAAACAGTAACTAATTGTGATAAAGTTAATACTATAAATTTAAGTGTTTATCCTGCTCCAACTTTTACTGCTAATTCTACTATTACCTCGTGTGCAGCTTTAGCTTCAGCTCCAGGAACTTTAAATGCTGTAGTAGCCAATTTTACAAACATAAAAGGAATTACTTCAAATGGAAATGACTTTACTTTAACTTACCAACTTTACGACAATTCAAATGTGGCAGTTGTAGGTGCTGGGGCAACTGGAACTTTAACATTGGCTGCCGGCACTTCGGCTTCTACTGGAACGGTATCGTTAAGTGGAGCGCAAATAACAGCTTTATACACTATATTAAATGCACAAGCTGCAGGAACATATAATTTAAAAATTAAGGCTTTTACCACACCTGCTACACCTACATCAACCGAGGCCGGAGCTGTAACATCAATTGCTACCACTCCTATAACAATTCAACCTTTTACTATTAATGCCATTCCTGTTTCAAACCCAATTATAGCTAACTAAGTTCTTTCTGAAAGAAAAATCCAATTTCTTCGTTATGCTCGCCATAAAATTGCTCATTTGCAAAAAAGCAAACTCCCAATTTTTAAAGCTTCACAAGCCTCGAACTTGAAATTTTCTTATCAGAAATAATATTTTAAAAACAAACTATTTGAATAAATATTCCAAAATATTATTATTAGTTATCGTTATATTTTTACACGTTAAAACCTATGGCCAGATAGTAGACACAGCCTGTGTTGGCGAAGTAAATGTAAGATATAAAGTTAACCAAAATCCTGGATCAACTTATTTGTGGCAGGTTACTGGAGGAGTTATTGCTAATGGGCAAGGCACCAATGACATTGGAATTGACTGGGGATTTACTCCTGGAATATATAATATAAACATGACCGAAACCAATGTGTCAAATTGCGTAGGTGATGTAATTTCGGCTAAAGTTATAGTACAAGCAAAACCTGATGTTACTTTTTTAGGACCCGATTCTGTTTGTAAAGATGAAAAATTTAGTTTACAGGCAAAAGGCGCAACCAATTATACTTGGGAAGGGGGAAGCACTGGCAATGCATTATTTATTAAAGCTGTTCAAACCAAAACTTGGTTTGTGGTGGGAACTAACTTTGTTTGTAATAGCGATACTGCTTATAAAACAGTAATAGTTTTACCTAAGCCAAGCGCTATTTTTACTGCAAACATTAATTACGATTGGACAAAAAATGATGAGGTAATTTTCACTTCCATTGATCCATCTGTAAGTAAATGGATTTGGGAAATAAATGGTAAAAATTTAAATATTAACAACCCAAATTTGAAATATATTTTTAATGATACAGGTCAAAACCGAATATTATTAACAGCCACTAATTCCTATAATTGTATTGATACTTTTTCCATTACAAGAAATGTATTTAACCGTTTTGAAATATATGTACCTACAGCATTTACGCCCAATAATGATTATTTAAATGATGTTTTTGAGCCCGTTGGTATTAATTATTCTAGTTATTTTATGCAAATATTCGATCATTTTGGAGGCTTAGTATACGAAGGAACTAATAAAGGATGGGATGGAAAAATTAATGGAAATGAATATGCCACCGATAATTATACTTACAAAATAGTAATTACCTTGCTCAATGGTAAAAAGAAATATGTAGATGGAAACGTAGTGTTAGAAAGGTAATGTTAATTGTTGTCCCGACCATCGGGAGTTGAACTGCTTCCTTCGACAAGCTCATTATGATAAATTTGTCAATTGCCTATTGCTTATTGCAAATTGCCTCCCGATGCATCGGGAGCAAATTGCTTACTCAAACAATAAAACCTTGTGTTGATTTTCCAATGCAAAAGCTACAATTTGGTTCATGATAAAGAAGTTTTCTTTGTATTTTTTAATGTATAAAATAACTTCGTCAATATCGTTTTTATCAATTTCTTTAGGCACATAACCCATTCCTACAAATTTTCCTTTTTGCACATAAATGGCCGAATATTCGTCTTTATTTCTACCAATATCAGTGATCAAATAACTTTCTTTGGTGCTTAATTGAACGATTAAATCATTGGCTTTAGCATTATAAACAAAAACAGTTTCTTGCTTTTTACAAGCACAATTTTGGTCAACGCAATGTGTTTGAATGCCACAAAACTGCGGACATAAATCAAAGGTTTCAGCTAATTGTTTTATGTGATCTAATGCTTGAACTTTGCCGCTGTATTCCATGAGTGGCTTGGCTTGGCGGTGTTTGGTAATGAGCTCCACTCCTAGCCTAATGATTCCATTTCGGTCTTCATAATCATACAAACCATACTTGGGTTCATAGCTTTTTTGCGCTTTATTTAATACCGGCCAATGTTGTTTTATTTCGTGTGATTCTAATAGCAAAGCCATTAATTCTGTAGCAGTTTCTTCAAACGAAATAGAATGAATATCGCGCATAAATTCTTGCTTTTGTTTATTAGCCGAATTATTTGAAAAATGACTGCTTACCCTACTTTTAATGGAAATGGCTTTGCCTATATAAATAATTTTTCCTTCGTGGTTATGGAAATAATAAACTCCAGGTTTACTAGGTAATTGTTCAAATTGTTGTTTGGGTAAATTTGCTGGTAAA
>CAISTO010000279.1 GCA_903888395.1 uncultured Bacteroidota bacterium
ATAAAATCAAAAATTATAATTAATTTTCTTAAATTAATAGAGAAAACTGTTTATAATTATTCTACTGCTGTAATTACAATTGATCAATTATTTTACAATAAAATTGTTAACCGATTTAAAAACAAAGCAAAACTACATATCATACCTAATTTTGTAGATGCTGAATTATATAAAAAAACAGATGAAGATAGTTTACCTGTAGAATTTCAAAAAAAATCAAATGTTTTCAGAATAATGTATGCTGGAAATATTGGATACGCACAGGATTGGCAGCCATTTTTATTATTAGCAAATCATTTTAAAAATAATAAAAACATTGAATTTGTAATCATTGGTGAAGGTATTCTGAAAAATGATTTGGAAAATGAAGTTAGAAATAAAAAATTTGAAAATGTGTCTATTTTTCCTTATCAATCTAGGAATTTAATGCCCCAAATTAATACTTCCGCTGATTTGCATTTTATATTTATGAACCCTAAATATGATGACCAAGGTTTTCCGTCAAAGGTATATTCAATAATGGCTTGTTCAAAACCATTACTAGTAATTTCCAAGAAAAACGCTTCATTAAATAATTTTCTAAAAGACAAAAATTGTTCAATAATAATTGAAGAGCAAGACACTAAATTAAAAACCGAAGAATTAATTCTGGGATTGATGAGTTTAATTGATAATTCTAATTTATTATTTGAAATGGGTGCAAATGGACGAAAAGTAATAGAATCTAATTATTCTAAAGAAATTGTAGTGAAACAATATTTAAATCTAGTAGAATCTATATAAGTTTTTTTGATTTTAGAATGAACATACTAATAACTGGTTCAAATGGATTTGTAGGTGAGAATTTGAAAATGTTTTTCAAAACAAATTTTCCAAATTATAAATTGTTTTTTGTGGAAAGAGGAAACTCGAAAGAAACAAATCATATTTTATGGGAAAATATAGAAAATGGAATTCCTGAGTCTATAAACATCATCATTCATTTAGCAGGTAAGGCACATGACTTAAAAAATGTGAGTAAGCCCCAAGAATATTACGAGGTAAATACAGAACTTACAAAAAAAATATATGATCAGTTTTTAAGCAGCAATGCCCATAAATTTATTTTTATAAGTACTTGTAAAGCTGCTGCAGATGAAATACAGGGAATATTAACAGAAACACATATTGCAAATCCTATTACGCACTATGGGAAATCAAAACTTTTAGCTGAAAATTATATTATCAATCAAAATACAACTAACAATAAAAAATACTTTATTTTAAGGCCTTGCATGATATATGGCGAAGGCAATAAAGGAAACCTAAACTTATTGTATCAATTAGTAAAAAAAGGAATTCCGTGGCCTTTAGGAGCTTTTAACAACAAAAGAAGTTTTTGTAATATTGAAAATTTAAGTTTTGTTATTCAAGAATTAATTGACAAAGAAAACATAGCATCTGGTATTTATAATATAGCAGACAATGAATCCCTTTCAACCAATGAAATCATACAATTAATAGCTGAATCAAAAAACAAAAAG
The DNA here is from genome assembly GCA_903888395.1 of uncultured Bacteroidota bacterium. Taxonomy (GTDB): domain Bacteria; phylum Bacteroidota; class Bacteroidia; order UKL13-3; family UKL13-3; genus JAAFJM01. Next base: position 1,524 of record CAISTO010000279.1, read on the forward strand.
GCCAGCATTTGGCATATTCCAAAATCATTGGTTACAGCTTTAGCAAAACTAGGCGATAAAATGAAACTTCCTTTAAATTCAGAACGCCTTCAAAAGCTTACAGCATCCTACTTGGTGGATAATGCTAAAATTAAATTAGCCATTGGAAAAAATTTACCTTTTTCCACAAGAGAAGGGTTTTTAAAAACCTTCCAATCATTTAACAAATAATCCAATGATTCGTTTTTTTGACATACTTTTTTCTTTAGTTGGTTTAATAATTTTAAGTCCAATACTAATTATATTATTTATCATTGGATATTTTGACACTGGCTCCCCCCTATTTCGTCAACAAAGAGTTGGAAGAAATAAAGTATCGTTCCAATTGATAAAATTCCGGAGCATGCACTTAAATACACTTTCTGTACCCACACATTTAGCCAATGCCAGTTCCTTAACTAAATACGGAACATTTTTAAGGAAATCAAAGTTAGATGAACTTCCACAATTATTCAATGTATTGCTTGGTCACATGAGTTTAGTAGGCCCAAGACCTAATTTATTGAACCAAGAAGAATTAATAAAAATACGTGAAACCTTGGGCGTTTATAATGTAAGACCAGGTATTACAGGTTTGGCACAAATCAATAAAATTGACATGTCTACCCCAAAATTATTGGCTGAAACAGACGCCCAAATGGCATCTAATTTCACCCTATATTTATATTTTAAATCCATTATACTAACCATCTTTGGCAAAGGCGCTGGAGATAGGATCATAAAATAAAAACAATCATCAAAAAACATGAGAGACTCAAGGCCTTGCGTCTTTACCAGACTTTGCATTGCAAGGTCTTTTTTTTTGTTAAAGAAAATTCAAACCCAACTTGCTCCCGATAGATTTTGTGAGAAAAAAAATCATTCAATATTTTATAAGTTTATTGCTGAAAAATGAATCATATAAATTCACATTTAACACCTTATAGCAAACTCCTATTATTTATAAAAAACCTGCTCAATAATTATTGGTTTTTGGGTACAATAATATTTTCAATTTTTGCTTTTATAAGTTTATTGGAACCTAATAACCCAGTAAAAGATGAACGATTTATGATTTATGAAATTAACCAATTCAGTAAACTTGGTTTTTGGAGGCATATAAATCATATGAAGAATTATCAAGGTCCATTATTTTATTATATCATGGGACTTTTGGTATATTTCTTTAAGTTTAATTTACTAGGATTAAGAATAATAAATTGTGGATTTAGTGCTATACTTATCATAGTTATATTAAAAATATTTGAATTGAAAAAAGCAAGTAAATTCAATGTGTTTTTAGTCCTTTTAAATCCATATTTTTTATTGCTTACAGCACCTTTAATTTACAATGATAATTTACCTTTGTTGTGCCTATTTACAGGAGTATTATCTTATTTGAAAGAAAAGCATTTTATAGCAATATGCTGCTTTTCGTTTGCTTGTTTAATGAGACAAAATTTAATTTTTGCTCCTGTTGCTATTCTATTTGTAGAAATAATTTCATCTTTTAAAAAACTCAAATGGCATCAAATTATTTATATCACACCAATGTTAGTACTTTTTACCTTATTTTATATTTGGGGAGGTCGTTTATCAAGTCCTGGATTATATAAAAATTTTGGGTTTTTAGCTAGTATAAATGGTTTTAATTTTGATGGATTTGAAATAATAAAAGCAGTATTATATCAGCTAATTTTACTTTCTATTTTTGCATTACCACAAACATTATTTAATATAAATTGGGGCAGAAAATTATTGTTAATATTCACTATATCATTAATCATATTAGTATTATTTACTCCAACTCATATCAACTTTAAATTCCATCAATATTTACCAATGTATAATTATGGTGGTTATTTAGACCAATACTTATCAAAATGGTTGTATTTAACAATTCCAATGTCTGCTATGTTAATTACATTATTTTTAAATCAATTTGATGTTTCAAAAATTAAAAATATAAGTAAATTTCAATTTATTATTATCGTGTTTATAGCATTGAATTTAGTGTTTTATTCCATTACTCCTTTTTGGGACAAATACTATGTGATGATGGGAGTATTTATTCCATTGCTTTTAAAGGAAAATTATAATTCACTTGAATTGGAGAAAATTTAATCGATCAACCAATTTGTAACAAAAAACCAAATCATATAATTCCAGTAGAGACGTTGCATGGCAACGTTTTTTTTTAAGAGACGCAAGGCGTTTGCCTATGGTCGGTGTTTTCACCCACCAATTTAGTAAAAGCGGTTGGTCAAAAGACACAACCGCAGGCAAAGGAGACGCAAAGCATTGCGTCTTTACTAGACGTTGCATGGCAACGTCTTTTTTTTGTATGGAGACGCAAAGCATTGCGTCTTTACCAGACGTACCGTTTGGACCTCCAGTCATTTCGAGCGTAGTCGAGAAAAATCACTGTCATTGCTCTCGCAAGTGTTAAGCATCCCACTATCCGGAGTCTGAGGCCTAGCCTTTGCAGAGGGACTTCGGATTTAAAATGAGAAAGAGTCTCCAGACTCGTTTTGAAACAGCCCGTGTCAGAGACACTACAATCATTTTAAATCTTTAGAACGCTTCACTAACTCTAAAGATAGTCTGTTATAACAAAATCACTTCGACAAGCTCAGTGACCGTTGTGTTTTCAGTCATTGCCTATGGTTGGTGTTTTTTAGCTGCTGGCATCTAGCTTCTGGCTCCTAGCTATTTGTTTTTTCTTCTTTCATAATTCAACATTCATAATTCTTCATTCATACTTCAACATTCATAATTCAACATTCATACTTCAACATTCATACTTCAACATTCATAATTCAACATTCATACTTCAACATTCATACTTCAACACACTATCCGGAGTCTGAGGCCTAGCCTTTGCAAAGGGACTTCGGATTTAAAATGAGAAAGAGTCTCCAGACTCGTTTTGAAACAGCCCGTGTCAGAGACACTACAATCATTGTAAATCTTTAGAACGCTTCACTAACTCTAAAGATAGTCTGGTATAACAAAATCACTTCGACA
>CAISTO010000280.1 GCA_903888395.1 uncultured Bacteroidota bacterium
ATATGTTATTGGATATATTTTATCATAATTAGGCAAAAAGATATCCCAGAGATCAGTGTGAACAAATCCATTTTTCCCTGTCTTATCATCTAAGGCGCTAAAATAATCCTCGGTATTAGTTGTATTAGTTAAAACAATAACTAATTCATTAGCACCAATTTCCGGATGTTTTTTTCTAAAACTTTCACATAACCCAAATAAAATTTTCCAGGACGTACTATTTTGTTTTTTCTGCAGTGCTGAATTTCTTAAATCTTCTTTTTGTTTTTTCTCATGGTATAAATTACTAAAGTAAGGTGATTTTATAAGCTCTTCAACATCCTTCATTTTAATTTTCACATTCTTCATGTTGGAAACAGGAATTGTTAAATATTCAGAGTATGAAATAAATATCTTCTCTCTATTTTCTTTTTCACAAATAGCTTCTATAAATGCTATAAGCGATTCGTAATCTTCTTTTTTAAAATCACTAGTTCTTACTAAGTGTATTTTTTCTAATTTTCTTATTTCCATTTTATTTCTTTTACTATTTTGACAACATTGTCAAATGATCATTTACTATTTTACACCAAAAAATGGGGTTTATTTTGTGGATCAATTAAATTTAATCATTTTTCACAAATAACATTATGAAACCTCAAAAAACAATGTACTTACATGTGGAAGATCCAACCACAACCTTCCTGTCTGAATTGTACAAGGATGTTCCTCAATCAACTATTATAAATAAGGGGCTTAGTAAGAACCAAGTATTAGATCAAATTGAATGGCATGATAGGGCAGTTTTTTTAGCACATGGTACTAGTCGAGGGGTCCTTAATTTTGGGATGTTCACTGATTGTAATGGGTATATTATAGATGAAGATGCAGTTCCCTTTTTGAAACAAAAGACTAATTCAGTTTTTATCTGGTGTTATGCAAGTGATTTTCAAAGAAAATATGAATTAGAGGGATTTTCTAGCTCAATGTTCATTTCCCAAGAGGATGAATTGTGGGTGGGCAATCTATCTTCGAATATGGCTAAATTTATCGAACCATCTAACACATCTTTTGTGTCAATTTTAAAAGAATGCATGCATTTAAGCAATCAAGAAATTTACGATTATTTAAAAGAACATTATGGCAAAGTGGCACTAACTAATCCTGTAGCAAAATTTAATTGCGATCATTTATATTATTACACAAAATAAAATATTTTATATGTCATTACAATTTTTATACAATTTAAATGGTAATAATAACGGCCATTTTAAAAGATACTTAGATGGGTTTATACGAGATTTTAATCCCGCCATTTCTTGGTATGTATCTAGCGGCTCTGATTTTAGAAATCCCATATTCTTAAATGAGCGATATATGAATAAGTTTATAAAAGGGAAAAACAATTGGGAGCCACCTGATTTGTTCTTATATACTGATTACTATACCCCTTTCTTTGATAAACTATTTCCGTTTCATATGACTCAAAGCTTTGTTAAGCGAATGTCGAAATTTGAATCTCTTTTATCAGAACATGCAGATTTAGGAGGTTGGCATTTATATCAGGATGACAGGACTAGTGTGAGGGTAAAACGTTTTGAGTATTTACCAACAATAAAGTCTAGAATTGATAAAGAATTAGTTGATTTCACTGATATTGGAAATGAGCCAAAAAAAGTAGTTTATATATTATTAGAATTTTGGTCTAAACAATTTGGAATTTTCGATGTGAATTTAGTTTACGCCAATGTTGAAAATGAATTTATGTCAGATATGCTAGTGAAATCCAAAGCTGAAATATCTCATATCACACATGTAAGGTATGGTTCTGGCTTTGGTTTTGCAAAAGCTACTGGAGCGTATCTTAAAAACATACTACATAAGTTAAAAGTCAAATATTTTATTAGTGATCCTTATTTAACACTAAATGATGGAGATAAAGCAGCGCTCAAATTGTATCCTTCACTTAAGTGTGATGGCTTTAAATCAATTCTAACGCCTTTACATGTTATTCCTAGTGCAAGTTGGTCCTGCCATGGAGATGTAACTGTATATAAAGTTAAAAACTATGAACTGAACTTAAATTAAGATTTATATGGATTATTTTGACAAGCTTGTCAACACATGATAAAACACTTGTACTGATTAAGTAAATAAATTATAACATTAAATTTGCAATATTAAAAAAATAAAAAATAAAAATATGATTTACAATTTAACATTACATGACAAGCACGCAATATTTGTAACTAATGATGGTTTAAAAGTATTAGTAGATACTGGTGTTCCTTATACCTTCTTCAATCAAAAGCTATGGAATTTTGAAGGCACGAACTATTCCACTCAGACATTATTAAGCGGCATAACTGTTGATGCTGTATCAGAATTAGTTGGGACAGAGGTAAATGTATTATTAGGTACTGATATCATGTCAAAATTCAAAATATGTCTAGACTATCATAATTTGACTATTTCTTTTGAACCCTTAGCATATATTATTGATGAAGGAGAAAAAATTCAAGTTCAAATGTATATGGGTTATATGCTTTTGCCAGTTACAATAAATGGGCAAAATGTCATGGGCTTCTTGGACACAGGTGCAAAGCTTTCATATATAACCGAGGAATTAATAAATGGTTTAGACGCAAATCCGGAAAGAGTAAAGGATTTCTATATTGGAATTGGTGAATTTGAAACAAGAACATACACAACTGAGGCAACTTTATCAAGTGGGTATAGTTTTCAAGGCACATTTGGAGGGGACTTGCCTGCCCAAGTAACTAGACAATTTTTAAGTGGCGAAAGAAAGGCGATCATTGGATCTGACTTTTTTTTCAGTAGCAAAAAAGTATGGATTGATTATGCAAATAGTTACATATATATTATCAAATAGGCCAATAAAAAATTGAATTATAACAAGCTTGTCGAATGTAACATTTGATATATAATTTAAGATGAGCATGTAAATTTGTATTCTAGATTTGATTTTTTTTGTTTTTTCATATTGTTTGTTTTGTTTAATGAAGGGGGGGTGAAGCCCTAAAGCCATCACTCCCCCATTTTCTTAATGTAAAGGCTGTGTTATGTGCCTTAAGATAGGAGGTTTGGGGATTTATTAGATCCAATGTCAGATTGTAGATAGACTAAAATCGCATTTCTACCTTTGTGCTCCTTTAAAATTTAAAGTAAAAAGTGTTTTATGAGACCCATTCACAATAATAAAATAAATACCCATTGTTTTTCACTTTATTCAAAATTAGATGTGAAAGATATCAAAGAAATTCGGCAGTTAAAAAGATTAGATAGGTGCTTGATGATATTTGAAGCCCCAAGAGTAACTAAAATTTCAA
>CAISTO010000281.1 GCA_903888395.1 uncultured Bacteroidota bacterium
AAACCACCTTGCGATAATTGCGGAATATAGACTTGACTATTTTTTGCATCTTGTGAAACTCCAAATCTGAATAATCCAGGAAATCCTTTGCTGTGCATTTCTGCAATTAATTCAAACATTTCATTGATGTTTGAAATGGCAGCAATTCTTCCTAAATAAAAATCTGTTTTTGTAACACCATCACTTTTACGTTTATTGGTATCAACATATAATTTATAAAATGTAGCAATTTTATCTTCTATAGAATTAGGAACTTGTGGTGTTTTAGCTAAATTTTCTAATGTGTTTCTTAGCACTAAATTGTTTCTTTCAGCTACTAAATTAAAGTTCCCCCAACGGCTTTCAGTGCTAGGAACGGGATTTTCTTTCAACCAAGTTCCATTGGCATATCTATAAAAATCATGAGTTGGTTTTACACCAAAATCCATGGTTGATTTATCAATTGGTGCTTTGGTAGTAGGTTTTTTTTGTTCCATTTTTGGCTTTTGTGCCATCACATTTAAAGTACAAAATGCAGTGCTTAATAGTAGGTAATGTTTAATATTCATATAGATAATTAGAGATTTATAAAGAAACGAAAATAGATTTTTAGTGGAATTTTTACCCTATATTTTTAAAATAATTTCTAGTTAATACTTTCTTCAATTCACGTACAATGATTTCATGCGCAATTATTTGTGTTGAATTTGTTGTTGTGTCGGTCCCTAAGCTTAGTCGAATGGCATTTTTGATAATCATTTCTGAAAGGTCAATTCGGTATAAAATAGATTGCAGTTTATTTTTATCCTTTGCCAATAAGTTTGTGATTTCAGCACCAAGTTTATTCATCAATTGTTCATAGGCAGTTTCTATATTTCCATCAAAACTTATTTCAATGCTATACATTCCAAAATCTTTTTGAATTTGTGAAATGGTTTCATGAATAATGGCTTCTTTATTTAATAGCTGCGCAATATTTTGATGAGTAATTTCGGGTAAATTCATGGTTTATTCAGCGTAATAAACACGTTTTACTCTTTGAGAAATGGAAGTTAATATTTCATAAGGTATGGTTCCCAATTTTTCTGCTAAAATTTCAATGCTTAATTCGCCACCAAATACAATTACTTCATCGCCTTCTTGGCAATTTATTTCAGTAATATCAATCATGGTCATGTCCATACAAATACTACCAATAATTGGAGCTTGTTTTCCATTTACCAGCATATAACCATTTCCATTACTTAGTTTTCTATCTAACCCATCAGCATAACCAATGGCTACTATGGCAATTCGTGAAGGTTTTTTAACGCTGCCTTTACGTCCATAACCAATGCTTTCTTCCGCACTAATATTTCTAATTTGTGAAATAACTGTTTTTAAATTTCCAATGGCTTGTAGTTGTTTTTGAATTTCCAAAGCGGGGTCAATTCCATACAAACCAATGCCCAAACGTACCATATCGAACTGTGCGTTTTTAAACCTAACTATACCGCTGCTATTTAAAATATGTCTGAGAATTTTATAAGGAAATTCAACAGTTATTTTTTGAGAAAATGCATCAAATTTATCGATTTGATTTTGAGTAAAGACATCGTGTTCATGCGCTTCACTTGCAGCCAAATGTGATAAAATACTTTTTATTTGAATGTGATTATTTTGTGATAAAACCAACAATAAATCTTGCAATTGATGTTCATCAAAACCTAAGCGTTTCATACCAGAATCTAGTTCAATATGAATTCCAATTTCTTGTCCGTTGATGGCTTTTATTAAATCATTTAAAATACTCAGATTATAAATGGCTGGTTCGAGGTTATATTTTAAAATCAAATCAAAGCTCGATTTTTCAGGATTCATCACCATAATAGGTGTTTTTATTCCTGCTTTGCGCAGCACCACACCTTCATCGGCATAGGCTACCGCAAAATAATCCACTTGATTAAATGCCAATGTTTTTGCTATTTCATAACTTCCTGTTCCGTAACTAAAAGCTTTTACCATGGCCATAATTTTGGTTTTTGGTTCAACTAATTTTCGGTAAACATTGAAGTTATTGGTGAGTGCATTTAGGTTCACTTCAAACACCGTTTCATGCACTCTTTTTTCTAATAATGCATTTATTTTTTCAAATTCAAATTGCCTAGCACCTTTTAGTAAAATAATTTCGTTTTCAAAAGTTAAACTACTGAAAGCATCAATAAATTCTTGGGTGTTATGGTAAAATAGGGTGTTTACTTGAAATAAGTCTTGATGCTTTTCAAACATATTTCCAATGCTGATTAACTTGGTAATTTGATTGGCTTTTATCAACTCATTAATTTGAGCACATAAATCTAAATCGATTAAACCACTTTGGAAAATATCGGAAATAATCAATGTTTTATTCAATCCATTTCCTTGATGCAATAAAAAGTTCAAAGCAATTTTCAAACTGTCAATATCGTTGCTATAACTGTCGTTGATAACAATACAATTGTTATTGGCTTCTTTTAATTGTAAGCGCATTTCAACTGCTTGCAGGTTTTTAAATTGTGCTAAAACTGTTTCTAAATTAAATATAAACAATTGTAAATCATGCACCATTAATACCAATGCCAAACAGCTACAAGCATTCCAAATACT
>CAISTO010000282.1 GCA_903888395.1 uncultured Bacteroidota bacterium
AGAAAAATAAAATAATAAAACTAAGAGGAATACAAATAATAAATAATAAAACATACAATTTTTGGGGTGTGCAATGATACAACAAATTATAAAAATATAAAATAAACGTATAATTAAAATTCCCTAAAAAACCGTCAGCTATTTTTTGTTAAAGTAAAAACAGTAATCTCAGGTAAAATACCCACTCGTCCTGGATATCCTAAAAAGCCAAATCCCCTGTTTACGTATAGCTGTTGGTTTTTAACATGATACAAACCAGCCCAATGAGGATAAATATATTGGGAAGGACTCCATTTAAAACTACCAATTTCAACACCAAATTGAAATCCATGTGTATGTCCGCTAAAAGTAACATCAATGTCCTTATGATTTTTACTAACTATGCTATCAAAATGACTTGGATCGTGTGAAAGCAATAATTTTACAGAAACATCAGGCATATTTTTAGTGGCTTTATCTATGTCGCCATATTTTTGAAAACGTCCCCTATCACCCCAATTTTCAACACCAATGATTCCAATTCTTTGGTTGTTTTTGGTTAAAGTTATATGTTCATTTCTTAATAAATTCCAACCCATGTTTTTATGTGCTTGTGCTAAATCTGCTAAGTTTTTTTCTTTTGCTTCTTTACTTGCCCAATTTGGAACATAATCACCATAATCGTGATTTCCATATATACTAAATACACCCATTGGCGCTTTTATTTCCGCAAAAATATTTTGCCAATCATATAATTCATCTGTCATGCTATTCACAATGTCGCCAGTAAAAAACACCAAATCAGCATTTTCTTGTTTGATCATTTGAATGCCTTTATAAACAGCATCTCTATCGGTAAAACTTCCCGTGTGAACATCACTTATTTGCAGCAATTTTACACCTTCAAAACCACTTGGTAAATTAGGCAAATACAATTGAACGCGTCTAACTCTGTAATCGTAAGCTCCTTTAATAATTCCTCTTGACAAAATTATAAGCGGTGCAGCAGAAACCAATAAACCTGTAGTAGCCAAAAATTGACTTCTACTTATTTTTTCTTTTTCTTCTATTTCTTCTTCGTGAATATGTTCTAAAACATCACCTTGAGTTGGATCAACAATGTTTTTTGATTGATTTCGAGATACTATTTTTCTCCATATTATTTTGAATAATCTTTTTAAATCATCAAAAATTAAAAAAATACATACAACAAATTTTGAAATATAAATGACAAAATAGAAGCCAGCGAAGTATATTTTAATAAAATTATTTCCGTTTTTACCTGGAAAAAGTAAACCAGAAATAAAATAAATAAAAACGAGCACAGGAATAGTCCAGTAAATATAAGCAAATACTTTTCTTGTAAAATCTGATTTGTTTCTTACTAAAGCCCTAACAGCTTGCCAACTATATAAATCAATTATAATTGCGAAGAGTATAAAAGATAATGCTAATTTAATTTGAAATGCTTGAATCACGAATGTTTTATGCTTTATTTGAAAAGAATACAAATAAACAATGCTTTGTACATAAAACAAAAGGAGATTTCATTATGATTTTGTAAACTTGCTGCGAAAAAAAATATTTTGAATAAAAACAAACACATAAAAGCAATACAAGGCAAACTCATAAAGTTAAAAGATTGGCTTTTGAAAGTGTTCCTACTTTCTTGGCAATTCAGTTTTATGCTGATTATACTTTACAGAGTAGTTCCAGTTCCTGTAACTCCTTTACACATAGTTAGGCTATTTGAACAAATGGCCGGAAGTGATGAAATGCGTTTGAATAAATCGTGGCGAGGAGTTGATTATATTGGTAACAATATGATTAAAGCAACCATAGTTGGCGAGGATTTACAGTTTTTTGAACATTACGGTTTTGATTTTGAACAAATATACAAATCAATAGAAAGCAGTATAAATGGTGGAAAAAAATTAAGAGGAGCAAGTACCATAAGCCAACAAACTGCTAAAAATTTATTTTTTACTCCAAGCCGAAGTTGGATTAGAAAAGGACTAGAATTTTATATTACAGTAAGCATAGAATTACTTTGGAGTAAACGAAGAATTTTAGAAGTTTACTTAAATATTATAGAAATGGGCAAAGGAATATATGGAGCTGAAGCTGCCGCAAATTTTTATTATAATAAATCGGCCAGTGAATTAAGTAAAAATGAAGCCGCATCAATTGTTGCTTGCTTTCCAAATCCAAGAAGATGGACCGCTAATAAGCCTTCAAGATATATAGAAAGAAAACAATCAGTAATAGTGAGGTATATGAAATATGTAAAAATACCTTGGAAACAAAAAGGTACTAAATAGTTTTTGTTTTATTTGATTTGTCTAATTTATTGGCGTTTTCAGAATTTTTATTAAAAATATAAAATTTGTGATGACATTTACCACATGAATATTTTCTGTATGTATCAGAAATCCCCATCATTTTAAATAATTTATTTTTTTTAATCCTTGAAATGTCTTTTACAGCGCCACATTTTGGACATTTGTAGTTAAAATTAAAATAAATATTATAAACATAAAAAAACAAAACAACAAGGATAAAAAGTAAAAAAATAGGAATGAAATTTACATATAAGAATCCTTCTATGTCAATGGCATTGATAATTAAAAGTTGAAATTTCATTTAATTTTAGATTATTATATTTTTTAACCAAATATTATGTTATGGCAATTATAAACAAATAAATTAAAAAAAAATTCATTTAATTGAATTTTCAATAAAAATAAAAAAAGCCGTTCAAATTTGAAACATAATTATTAAACCAATAACTAACGCTTCATTTATATTCGCAAACTTTAAAGCATAATCATTCAATGAAATTATCAATAATCAATAAAAATATATTTTTACTTTTAAGTGTATTTCTCATTCCCCAAATTTCATTGATTGCGCAGCAAACAGAAACAATAGAAGGACAAATAATAGGCAAAAAAAATAAAAGTCCTTTAATTGGTGTGGTGATATCATTGGTTAATTTAAACGATTCGTTCACTAGAAAAAACTGCTTAACAGATAGTGAGGGTAAATTTAAAATACAAAATTTAAAATACGGTACTTATGGTTTTAGTGCCTCCTATATTGGTTTTGAAAAACTAACAAGCATTATTAAAATAAATTCACCAATAGAAAAAATTGGCGTTTTTAAAATGACAGAAAACTTAAATCAATTAAAAGATGTAAATATTACAGAAAGTATCATACGATCGCAACTGAAAAATGACACTATAGAATACAATGCAAAAGCATTTAAAACCAATCCTGATGCTAATGTGCAGGATTTGATAACTAAAATGCCTGGAATTACCTTAGACAATGGAACGGTAAAAGCACAAGGTGAAACTGTTCAAAGAGTAACGGTAGATGGCAAAGAATTTTTTGGGGATGATGTGGCCTTGGCTTTAAAAAATTTACCCGCTGAAGTAATTGAAAAAATACAAGTTTTTGATAAGCAAAGTGACCAAGCACAATTTACTGGATTCAATGATGGAAATACTCAAAAGTCGATCAATATAGTTACAAAAGCGGGAAGAGCTAATGGCAAATTTGGAAGATTTTATGCAGGACCCGGAACCGATGATAAATATACTGCTGGTGGAAATATTAATTTATTCAGAGGAAAGCAACGCATTTCTATTTTAGGATTAAGTAATAACATAAACCAACAAAACTTTGGCTCTCAAGATTTACTTGGCCTTCAAAGTGGAGGTAACCAAGGTGGAAGAGGCGGAATGGGAATGGGCGGAAGAGGAATGGGAATGCCTGGTGGCGGTGGAAATGCAAGTAATAATTTTGTGGTAGGCAATCAAGGTGGAATTAATAAAACCAATTCGGGCGGTATAAACTTTAGCGATATTTGGGCAAAAAAATTAACAGTAACTGGAAGTTATTTTTTAAATCAATCAACCAACAACACCAATAACCAATTGCAACGCACCAGTTTTTTAAGTGGTGGTGTTTACCAATTATACAACCAAAATAGCACAAGCAATAGTGACAATTTAAACCACAGGTTAAACGTACGTTTAGAATACAATATTGACAGCAATAACTCCATTGTATTAGCACCAAAATTAAGTTTCCAAGAAAATTCTGCTTATGGTTTAACCAATGGTTTTACTACATTTAACAACGAATCATTGAATAAAACAAATACCATCAACACCTCTAATAATAGTGGAGTAAGCTTAAATAACAATATATTATACCGCCATAAGTTTGCAAAGCAAGGCAGAACAATTTCATTTAATTTAGGAACAGATGTAAACGATAAAAATGGATCCAATTATTTAAGTGCTAATAACACTTTTTATTTTCCAACAGATTCTATTTCCAAGTTTGAACAAAAAACTACTACCAATGGAAATAGTAACACTCATTCGGGAGCTATCAATTACACGGAACAAATAGGTAAAAACGGAATGATCATGGCTAATTATTCGCCTTCATTTACCCAAAACTATAATTACAAATTAACCAATACCAAAGACACGCTCAATGGCGAATACAATATATTAAATAATAACTTATCGAGTAATTTCGACAATACTTTAACCACGCATAGAGGTGGTTTAAATTACCGATATAAAATGGGTGAAAAAGCTAATTTGATGTTGGGTGCAAATTATCAAAATGTATTATTAGAGGGAGTTCAAAAAACACCCATTCCAATTAGTGTTAAAAAAACTTTTGACAATGTATTGCCAAATGCTATGTTTAGTTATCAATTTACAAAGCAGAACAACATAAGAATATTTTACAGAACCAATACCAATGCACCTGCTATTAACCAATTACAAAGTGTAATTGATAATTCAAATCCTTTAAGTTTAAGTACTGGAAATCCACAATTAACGCAAGAATTTAGCCATAACATAGTTACAAGGTATGGTTTAACAAATGCCGATAAAGGAAAAACTTTCAATTTATTTTTAAATGCAAATAGCACCCAAAACTATATTGGAAATTCAACTTATACGGTAAGAGATAGTAGCCAAGTTATTGATGGAATTACCCTAACTAAAGGTTCACAATTAAGCAAACCCGAAAACTTTGATGGATATTGGAATATCAATAGTTTTATTACTTATGGTTTTCCTGTAAAAAAACTAAAAAGTAATATGAATTTAAACCTTGGAACTACCTTTAATAAAACACCTAGTAAAATAAATAATTTGGTAAATTATACCAATACTTTTGTGCTTACTTCTGGTTTTGCCTTGGCAAGTAACATCAGCGAAAAAATAGATTTTACACTATCATATACCGCTTTTTATAATGTGGTAGAAAATACCATGAATGCCAAGTTGAACAACAATTATTTTTATCAAATTAGCTCCGCTAAATTAAACTTATTACCATGGAAAGGCTTGGTATTAAGAAGTGAAATTATCAATACTTATTATACAGGATTAGGAAGTAGTTTTAACCAAAATTTTTATTTATGGACCGGTGGAATAGGTTATAAATTCATGAAGAATAATGCTGCCGAAATTGTATTTAATACTTACGATATTTTAAATCAAAACAACAATATAAGCAGAACCATTGCTGGAAACTATATAGAAGACAGTAAAACCCAAGTTTTAACACGCTATTATATGCTGGTATTTACTTATAATATTAGAAGTTTTGGTGGAAGGAAATAATTAAATAGCTATTTCCTCATCTTGCGAGCATAAAATTTTATTCTACTAATTCCCGGTCATTGAGCTTGTCGAAATGTCGGCAATCAATCGCAACTTACAAATCTGAATTTATTTGGCGTTTTGCCCTACATAAAATTTTACTTTTTAAACAAAAAACCTTCGGCAAACTCAGGGTGACATCAAATTTTGGTATAATCAAAAATACGAGCGAAGGCTTAGGAATTGTTGTTGGTGCCGCTGCGCTAAAACACCAACAACGGGCAAATTCCCCTCTTGAGAGGTGGTCGCAGACCGGGGTGGATAATCAGCCGGTGGCTTTTCAATATTCTCACCCGCAAAATTCGAGCGAATGCCAATAAAGTTAAATTTTATGGACCTTTGTGACCATAAATACATATGGTCATAAAGGTCCATTTTTATATTTCATACAAATTTTACTCTTTGAAATTCAAAGTTTTAGAAAACTTAAAAATCAAATTAGGCTAAACGTATTGCTATTGAGTATTTAACCATTCATTATTGAAAATTATTTTTCTGAAAAACAGGTAATTAAAAAAATAAGGTAATGAGTTTTTAAAAAATCACTACTACTACCTTATGTAGAATGAAAATTATTAAATCTATAATTGTTAAATGCTTTTAAAAAAATATGAAAAAAACTTTTTCAATATATGCTAGTCAAATTACTTTTTGATTATATATGAATGAAAAAGAATATTTAAGCGCATCAATCACTTAGTCTATTTTAGTTCGACCTTAAATGGCGAACTAGAATTGTATCATTGCAATTGTTTTATGAAAAAGATATTTTACCCTATAATATTCTTCTTCCTTTTTGCCTTAGGTTTAAAGCTTTCTGCTCAAAAACTAAATGCCTATCAAGAAAAATATGTTCGTAATGTAATTGCACATCAGTTCTATGAATGTGCAAATGGCGTAAATTTTGAAAGTGGAATGGCCAATTTTTGTATCATTAACCATGATACTTTCTTTAACCCAATTGGCTACAAATATTTATTCCAATTAAAAGTTGATTCCATTGAAAGGCTTGACCATTCCATGTTTCATGGTGGTAACTTTAAACGCTTTTTATTTACCGACAGTCAAAACATTTATTTATTAGGTGGATATGGCATGTTTGTTACACATAATAATTTAGAAGTATTCGATTTTAAGTCTCACGAATGGTATATCAAATCTACAACGGGAGCCAAGCCTCCTTTTGTTTCTGGTTTTACCTTTAAAAGTGGCAACTATGTATATACATTTAACAATATAAAATGCGGAAACAATACCGAACCCGATGAATTTAATCAAGATATTTACAGACTAGATTTAAAAAACTTTACATGGGAAAAATTTGAAAACTTAAATACAAATCTTGATTTTGTATTTAATAAGGTTATCAATAGAGTTGAATTTTTTTATACCAAAGATTATTTAATAAATATAGTATTTGATAAATTTATAATCATTAACCCTAAAAATCTAAATTATATAATTTTGGATAAACATGGTTTTAAATTCAAAGATTACAGCACTTCAATTCAAAACAATCATTTATATATAAAAAACAAAAGCAGCAGTGAAATATTTGAAAACGAACAGGTATTTGATATTGATTCATTGTATAAATCAAACCAAAGTATAGCCGTTCCACTGATATTGAAACCCAATTGGCTGCAAATTTTTAATTTAAAATATGCTAAAAGAGTTTATATCATTTTACTACTTTTATTATTTGTTTATGTGCTAAACTATGTATTCAAAAAACTGGAAAAAAGAGCAAAAGGAAAAATAAAAATAGATGAAACTCAAATACCCAATATTGAAAAACAACATCCGCTCATTCAAGTTATTTTATCTTCCACAAAAAAAGAATTTACTTCCGATGAGTTAGACACCCTATTGGGAATAGATTATATGGAACAAGAAAGCAGAAAAATGAAAAGACACCGCTTAATTATTCAGTTAAACGAAATTTATCCAAACCTACTTTCAAGAGAAAAAGACCAAAGCGATAAGCGCAAAACTATTTTTACAATCAATAAAAAATAAGTTAAATATGATTGATTAGTCTTATTATTTAAAAAATAATTCCAATTTATTGAACAATTTTTATTTTATAACTATCTCTTTTATAAACTTCGTACTTAATTTATACCTAATTATAATCTAATTGTAATTCTTTAAATTCTTCCTGAGTAATAAAGTTGCGCTTACATTACATTATTTTAAATGTCTGGCAGAGCGGAACGTTTTTTTATCATTTACAAACGATTGAAGTATAAATCTCAATCCATCAATGAGCTCATGAATTATTGCCATAGCTGTGATATTCAAGTGAGCGAGCGACAATTACAACGTGACCTGAGTTGCTTCATTGAAATCATTAACGACAAAACCGAATTCTTAGAAATCATTACCGAAGCCAATAATAAAAAAAGATACAAAATTTCAGAACGCCACTAGTTGTAATTGTAAATGAATCACCCGCTATCGCTCGCATCTTGCGATTGAGAGTTTATTTGGCGTCCCGCCTAACTTAAATTTTTAGTTTTTCAAAACAGAATGGTTCAGATGAAATTGTTGTTGGTACCGCTGCGCTAAAACACTAACAACGGGCAACCCTTCGGCAAGCTCAGGGTGACAGCAAATTAACGTTACTTGAAAGACGCGAATAAATTCGGAACTTTCCAGATGTATCGGGTCTTTATAATTTATACTTCATACTTTCCCGATGTGTCGGGACTTCATACTTTTTACTTTCCCCATGCTTTCATGCTTTTTTAATTCATGCTTTATAATTTATAATTCTTATGTAAAATTCTTATCTCATTTTAACAACTACCATTTAAACCTAAAAATAAATCTATTATTGAAAGTTAAACAAATAAATAAAACATGAAAATAAAAATTACAATGATGTTGTTATTGGTATTGAGTATTAAATACTCCGCACAATCACAACAATTAATTACCGAAAACTTTGACTATACGGCAGCTACGCCATTAATTTCCAATAATTGGTTGCTAATTGGTAATGTCACTACAACACCACTTTTAGTAACCAATGCTGGCTTAACTTATTCAGGTTACAATCAATCAAACATTGGCAATGCTGCTAAAATAGATACCACTGGAATGGATGTTTACCGTGATTTGTATAATAATGTTACCGCTGGAAACTTATATACTTCTATGATGATTAACGTTAGTAAAGTATCTACAGCTGGTGATTATTTCTTTGCTTATTTACCGCAAAACTCTACCTCAGGATACACTGGTAGGTTATATGCAAAAGCGGCAGGTACCGGTTTTTATAAAATAGGAATTTCAAAAGGAACAGATGCTACTGTTTATAGCACTGATAGTTTTGCTTTAAATACTACTTCGTTATTGGTAATTAAATACCAATAC
>CAISTO010000283.1 GCA_903888395.1 uncultured Bacteroidota bacterium
GTAGAAATATTGGTTTGAATTCCTGAGCCATCATTTTCCCAAATATTTAATCCTGGCACTTTACTAAATATTTGTCGGGCATTGTTTATACTTAAGTCTGCTGCTATTTTATCAAATAAAATTACTTCCGATTTTTTTCCTGCAAAAATTACATTCTCTTTTAAATCAGGCATGCGCTCAATGCCACCTAAAACTTTTTGATCTCTAATAATCAAATCATTTAGCAAAAGTGTCTTAGTGGTATCTGTATTTTGAGATTTTACTTCAAATACAAAAAAAGTGGATAAAATAATAAATAGGATATTTTTTTTGCTCATGATTGAATGATATTTCATGCCACAACAATATTGTTTAGAATCAATCTAAACAATGATATAAATAAGTAAAATACATGAGCATAAAATGATTATAAATAGTAATACCTAATTATGAGCTTATTGCAAAAACAATGAAAGGGTATTACAGTAAACTTTTCTTAAAATTATCGAAAATAATTTTGAACCAAGCAGTATAATTTTGATTGTTTTGGAGTAAATCAATTTGAAGCTCTTCTAAATTTATCCATTTAAATTTTTTTACTTCAGTTGGGTTAAAGTTTATTTCACCGTTAAAACTTCCTACTAAAACATGGTCAAATTCATGTTCGGTTAAACCATTTTCAAATGCAGCTTTGTAAATAAAACTGGTTTTAGTAGATAAATCACAATCAAAACCCATTTCTTCCATTAGCCTGCGGTGAGCAGCTTGTTCTATGGTTTCGCCAATTCTTGGATGACTACAACATGTATTTGTCCATAGGCCAGCACTGTGGTATTTTGTTAAAGCACGTTGTTGTATCAATAATTCCTTATTTTCATTGAATACAAAAACTGAAAAAGCACGGTGCAACAAGCCTTTTTCATGGGCTTCTTGTTTTTCCATTGTACCAATTTCTTGGTCGTTTTCATCTACTAAAATTACGTATTCTAATTCCATTTATAAAAAATCAAACATAAGTGAAGGAAATTTGTTTTTTAAAATAATTTTAAAATATTCTAGACAATCTCATAAAAATAGTTGAAGTAGTATAGTTAAGCTTCGTGTTTTTTTTGCATTTTTGCAGCAACATAAAATAAAACAAAACGATGTACATAATAAAATTTGGAACTGATGGTTGGCGCGGAATTATAGCTGATGAATTTACTGTAGAAAACGTAAAACGTGTAGCGCAGGGAACAGCAGATTTTGTAAAAGCAAATTTTGCCAATAATTTAAACGTAGTTTTGGGTCACGATTGCCGTTTTGCAGGTGAATTATTTGCGGAAATAACTGCAAAAGTTTTATGTGCCAATGGCATAAAAGTAATCATGGCCAAAGGATTTGTAAGCACACCAATGATTAGTTTGGGTGCGGTAAAACAAGGCGCTGCTTTGGGTGTAATCATTACAGCTAGCCATAATCCTCCTGCTTATAACGGATTTAAACTAAAGGCACATTATGGCGGACCAAGTAGTCCTGCGGTAATTGATGCTGTTGAAAATGCCATTCCAACTAATTTTGATACACCTTTAAAAAGCATGGAAACTTTAATAAGCGAAGGCATGATTTCTTACACTGATTTAGAAACCATGTACGTAGATGAAGTTGAAAGTAAGTTTGATTTAAAAACCATCAAAGAAAGTAAAATGGAATTTGCCTACGATGCCATGTATGGTGCTGGGCAAAATGTAATGCGCAGATTATTTCCAGAAATTACTTTATTACATTGCGATTATAATCCAGGATTTGACGGACAAGCGCCAGAACCTATTCATAAAAACTTAACTGAATTTAGTGAATTAATTCGCATCAGCGAGGAAATAGATTGCGGATTAGTAACCGATGGAGATGCAGATAGAATAGGATTGTACAACAAAAAGGGGGAGTTTGTAGATTCACATCACATCATACTTTTATTGGTTCATTATTTACACAAATACAAAGGAATGGATGGTAAAGTAATTACTACTTTTAGTGCCACTTCTAAAATTACTGAATTAGCCAAGGCGTATGGTTTACCCATAGAAATTACCAAAATTGGATTCAAATACATTTGTGAAAAAATGGTGACCGAAAACGTGTTAGTTGGTGGCGAAGAAAGTGGCGGAATAGCTATTAAAGGATTTATTCCAGAGCGCGATGGCATCTGGATTGGCCTTACCATTTGGGAATTTATGGCTAAAACTGGTAAAAGTTTAGATGAATTGATTCAAGAAGTATACGATGTAGTGGGTAGCTTTGCAATGGGTAGAATTGATTTGCACATTACTGAAGAAATTAAACAACGTGTTTTGGCCAATTGCAAAGCAGGAAAATATACCCAATTTGGAAGCTATAAAATAGAGAAAACAGAAGACTTAGATGGCTTTAAATTCTTACTTGGAAATGGTGAATGGGTAATGGTTCGCGCAAGCGGAACTGAGCCTGTATTGCGCGTTTACAGCGAATCAAGCACAAATGAAAAAGCAACAGCTATATTAGAAGCAACCAAAGCAGTTTTGTTAGCTTAATACTATTAAAATATAAATTCAAAAAGCTGTCTAAAAAAGGCAGCTTTTTTTGTGTATTTCCTTTAACAATTTATTTAATAAAAAATTCCTTCCGTTTTGGGTAAAAAAAAATTATTAAATTACCTCTATATTGGGGATAAGAATTTGGCTAAAGCCTAGTAAATACAACAATTCCATAAACCCCCAGCTAAAGCTGAGGGCAATATAACCTATCAATTGCCCTTTGGCTTTAGCCAAGGGAAAAAATAGCTCTAAAATCAGTGGGCTTTAGCCAAATTTTCTTCTTTCCTTATCCTCACTATGCGTAGTCTGAAGCCGAGCCATTGCAAAGGGACTACGCATTTAAAATGAGATAAGAGTATCCAAACTCGTTTTGTTAGCCCGTGTCAGATTCCGATAAATATCGGAAACTAACTTTCATTTAAAATCCTTAGAGTGCTTTGCTAACTATACGGATAGTTGATTAAATAAATTACATAGTTTATAGGCTTTGTTTTCTATGTGACTATGTGGTTCAATATTCTTTTTAAAATAAAAAAAACTCGTTTTATTTGCCCATGTTAGAGACACCAACTTTCATTTAAAATCCCTAGAATGCTTTGCTAACTATATGGATAGTTGATTAAATAGATACATAGTTTTTAAGCTATGTTATCTATGTGACTATGTGGTTCAAAATTCTTTTTTATAGAAAAAACATCAAACTTCAAAAAAGATGAAAATATTTTTTTCGCTGTTTTTAGTTTTTTTTAAGTAAAATTGCTTCATGCCTATCGTTA
>CAISTO010000284.1 GCA_903888395.1 uncultured Bacteroidota bacterium
ACTTAATATTGATTTGTCGAAAAAGCGTTTGCTGTGAGCAGCAATGGTATTGTTACTAAAGTTCTGAAAAGCTTGGTCGCCTTCCGATGACAAATGCTTAAAGAATATACCATTGTTCCAAGTTTTATTTCTTAAACTGTTAATATAACCTTCGGCCAATGGCGTGATGTAATTTCCAAAACCAAATCGGAAATAGTTATTGCTTAATTTAGGCAATAATGCATTTCCCAAACTGAGGGGTTTTATGGTGTAAATAGTTGGAGTTGTAAAAGTATTTAAATCCGGAATTTTATAAGTAAACGTTGGCTTTACGCTTGTTGGCTGTTCCGGATTTGGGTTCACAGGAATTTTTATTGATTCCGATAAGGTAGGAACATATTTGATGTTAACCGTTAGGCCATCGTCTAATGAATCTTTCTGGGCAAATGTATTCATACAAATGCCATTTAAAACTATCAAGCTGATATATAATATTGTTTTTTTCATAAATTTATTGCTGTTAAATAATCAAAAAATAATTTTGAATTAGTCGCGGCTTTTAATCCTTTCGTCTACTTTTTTCTTTTGTTCTAATTTACCTTTTGATTCTTCCTCTTCTATTTGCTTTAACTTTTCTTGTGCTATTGTCTTCAAATCGTCTTTGCTGTATTCGTCTATGATGCTTTGCAATGTTGCTTTAGCTTGAAAATAATCTTTTTGAGCTACATATACATCTGAAAGCAGTATAAATGCTTTGGCAACCCAAAATTCGTATTTGCTGAAGTTATCATTTAATTCAAAAATAGTTTTAGTACTTGCCTTGTAATCTTTTCTTAAAAATTGAATCAAAGCTATGTTGTAATTTGCCTCCGCTCCTATTACTTTCTCTTTGTTTTCTTTCAATAAATAACTGAAATCGGCCCAAGCACTATCGGGTTTATTGCGCAGCATATAAAACCTAGCAATGTTTATTTTGGCATCGCTCAAACCTTCTTTAGTAGCTATTCCAGAGTTTACATACCTGAATGAAACTTGAGTCGCAGTGTCCATTTTTCCCATAATCATAGAGGCTCGCAACTGACCAAGTAATGAAAGTTGTAAATTATCTTTGTTACCAGCTATGCGCTCCAATGCTGCATAATATTCAAATGCTTTTTCGTAGTTTTTTCTTAAAAAATAAATCACTGCAGTTTGTCTGGTACTGCGTTCGGTAAAGTCGCTTCTAATGGCATTGGCGGTATATTCATAACCAACCAAAGCATCATCGTATGCTTTTAACACGTTATCGCTTTCTGCTTTATAGTAATATGCTTTTGCGGTAAAATATCCACCCGCAAACCTATTTAAATAATTACCAAATCCTTTGCTTGCTTTTGTAAAATCATTGTTCGATGATGTAAAATCTTTCTTTGAATAATTATCCAATCCAGACTTGTAATTATTAAATGCCGATTGGTAAGTTAATGAATCCTGCGATGAAGCCGATTCCACAAAATTTGGAATTGCTTTTATAAAATCAAAATACACATCGCTTTCACCTTTGCTAACTAATATTTGCTTTAATACCACCAAACCTTGTCTGGCTTCATCGGTGTTTGCATATGTTGTAGCTAGTGTTTTCATTGTATTTAAAGCATCTTCATCTTTACTCATGTTAAACAAAGTTAGTCCTTTGTTTAAGTATGCTTTTCTTATAAATGCACTTCTAGGATAGTTATTGATAATGTTATCAAATCCTTTAATGGCTTCTGGTAAATTATTGTTTTTTAATTGTTCGTCAGCTCTTTCAAACAAAGCATCATCTATGAAAATAGATTTTGGGTAGCGATCAATTAAAGTACTTAATGCATTAATTTTTTCATTTGGCTTTTTTACAACGCCTAAAATCATTGCTTTTTGATACAACGCATAATCACTTCCATTCAAATCTTTGTTGATTACTAAATTATAATAATCAATTGATTTTTCATAATTGCCTTGGGCAAAGTAACAATCTGCTGTTCTGGTAACTGCATCGGTATAAACATCAGGATTAGACATTTTAGTGTCTAATTCAGCATATTTTTTAAAACCTTCAATGGCATTTTTATAATCTTCCGTTTTTAAATATGCATAGCCTAAACTATAAAATGAAGTATTATAAAAACGAGTTGTTTTTAATTCTTCAATTTGTTGTGCTTTTTTAAATTGAATAGTTGCATTGGCAAAGCCACCGTCTTTATAGGCTATTTCGGCTAGCCAAAAATGACTTAATGCACGCATTAGTTTATTGTAATTACCAGCAGCTAATACTTTGTCAAAAAATTCACTGGCAGTTTTATAATCGTTTTGCAAATACAATTCCTCAGCTCTGTAATAATATATTTTTTGTAAAATGCTTAAATCCTTTTCGTCTTTATCATCTATACTTTCTAATATTCTAATGGCTTCTTTGTAATTTTTTGTTGTTAATAATAAATTACTAACTAAACTTTTTGCCTCACTGATATAAGCCGATTTTGGATACGTTTCAATAAACGATGTTAAACTAGTTAAAGCGCTGCTATTGCTGCCCACTTCGTAGTTTAACTTAGCCATATTAAACAATGATTCTTCATTTAACTTTGCTATAAATCCTAAGCCAATACATTTGGTAAAAGCAGTTTTAGCATTAGGTTTTTTATCCATTGCCAAATAACTTTCAGCTAACTGAAAAAATGCATATTGACTCAATGTATCTTTCTCTTCTTGAATTTTCAGAAAATTATCAACGGCTTTTTCATATTGCTTGTTAACTTTATAAGAATAAGCCAATCTGTAAAAATCATTTCTGCTTGGAGCAGCAGGCGCTTCGTTCATGTATTTAACCAAATAAGGCAAAGCTTTTTCGTAATTACCCTGAATATAATACGACTGACCAAGCATTCCTGCTACATCTATCGCTACATCTTTGTTGGTAATGGTGTCACAATATTTGATTACTTGCGCATAATCTTTTTTAGAGAAATATATTTGAGCCACATACACGTTACTTAATGGGCCAAATGTTTTATGGTTTTTTACTCTACCAAAATGCTCCAAGGCTTCATCATAATTGGCTTGGCGGTAACTCACATAACCGTAATAATAATTTACAGCCTCGTAATATTTCGTTTTTTGATCTTTGATGTTTTTGAATGCTTTTTGCGACTCATCAAAGTTGTCAGTTTTAAAATTACAGAACCCTTTAATGAAATAATATTCCAATAATTGCGATTCACTTAAATAGCCCTCGTCAAAACCGGAAAGCCATTTTACAGCTTTTTTATAATCTTTATTTCTATAAAAATATTTTCCCAACTGAAACTTTGCTAACTCCCCTTTGTCGTATTGAGGATACATTTTTATAATTCCCTGAAACAATTTCAACGCATCGTTATTGGCCAATTCCATGGCGCAGGTAGCAGCATAATATTTTGCATTTACTACATAAACTTGATCTTTGCTTTTACCCGTAAACATTTCAAAATGTTTTTGCGCAGCAGCATATTTCTCTTTATCAAAAAGCTCTATCGCCCGTTGATAAATTCTTGTTTCATCTTCGTAAACTGCTGTTCGTTGAGCGGTTACTTTGTATTTACTAGTAAAAATAAATACCATAAATACCACACAGTATTTCAAGTATTGGGTTAAAGCTAAATTGCTTTTTTGCATAAATTTTAGAGTATTAAATAATTTTCAATAAAAAGCCAAAAGTAATTTGGATTTATGTAACAGTAATCACAATGATTTGGGCGTTGTATAGTTTGCTATGCAATTTTTAGTTTTAAGTACAAAGTCCGAAGTTTTAAGTGCGAAGAGCTGAATATAAAATTCATTTTTAATTGTCCAAGTTTGTGTTTCCTGACCAACCTTTATTTAAGTTGGCTAAAGCCAAAATATGTGCAACTAAATTATGATAGTTTTTTAAATTAATGATTCGAATTGGTGAGGAAACATATAAAAGAAATCAATTCTTCGTTATTTTATTACTTACAATTATTATTTCTTTAAAATTCTTCCTCTTGGTCTATCTCCTTCGTCAAGTACCATATCGGAATGTAATAACTGGGCTGCTAATTCTGAGGCTTTTACTTTAACAGCGCTGCGTTCAATCATTTCTGATTCAAACTCTTTTAAAACACTTTCTCTTATTCCAGCAGTTCTCCAGTTTGACAATGGCCTGCATCCATTTGAAATGCCACGAGCAAGCGCCAAAGCATCTAACAAAGCCTGGTTTGCGCCTTGTCCTTTAAACGGACTCATGGGGTGAGCTGCATCTCCTATTAA
Source organism: uncultured Bacteroidota bacterium (assembly GCA_903888395.1). Taxonomy (GTDB): domain Bacteria; phylum Bacteroidota; class Bacteroidia; order UKL13-3; family UKL13-3; genus JAAFJM01. The sequence goes on from CAISTO010000284.1 coordinate 4,267, forward strand.
AGTAATGTTTCCGCATTTATTTAACATATCAGCAGTCAATAATTCTCGGTCGTATACAGGATATCCAGAAACCAGCGTTTCATCAGTTGCCGCTAAAATTTGTGGAATTGGAACATGCCATTGGGTTCTTAAATAGGCTTCTTCCTTCAATGCTTTTGAACCTTTATTGCTTAATTCCTTGGCATCTTTTTCTGCCATTGGAAAGCTTAATTGCCACATCACAGTATCATTGGAATAAGGCATAAAATATATTCGTTCATTGCCATTGGCAGTTTGAAATACGGTAGCCGAATCTAGCAAAGGATCTTCAAGTCCATTGAGTGCATCTAATTTACAAATACCTAAAATTACAATACAACCAAGGTAACGCAATGGAGTGGCATCTTTTTCAAAAACCAAGTTTCGTACTGAACTTCTAACACCATCAGCCCCAACCACTAAATCGGCCTTAGCTATTTTTTTTTCTCCGTTTACTTCAAATTCTATATCAACACCACCATTTTCAGTTTCCTTTAAATTCACCAATTGGTGACCCCATTGCACCGAATCATTTCCATCAAGTTGTTCAAGCAATGCTAAGCGCAATGATTGTCGAGCAATATGAATATTGGTTCGCTTTGGAGCAACTTTTTTATTAGAATCTATGCTTTTTCTCATTCCCCACTCACCTATCACTTTACCATCGGTAGTATGAACCACATGTTTGGTAGAATTAACTCCTTCTTTTAATGAGAAAATACCCAAACCTTTAATGGCAATACTTGCTTGTTGCAAAGTAAGTCCATAACCTTGCTTACGAACATCAAAACTGGCATCGCGTTCATAAAGTGTAAAAGGAATTCCGCGGTGCAAACAAGCCACTGCTAAAGCCACACCACCAATTCCACCACCAATTATAGCTATGTTTGGAAAATTTTCTTTATCTGCTATTGGGAAGTTGGCAGCAGGAATTAATCCTGAGCCATTACAA
>CAISTO010000285.1 GCA_903888395.1 uncultured Bacteroidota bacterium
CAAAAAAACTACCAACAACGCAAAGAAAACGCCAATTAAAACAGCATAAGTTTTAAGTTTTGAGAATCGATGGTGTTCAGATGATTCAAATAAAATGGTGGTAGAAATGTGTAAAAAAGTTCCAATTACAAATGCCATAAATTGATTAAAAACCAATTCAGGAACAGAATAGTTTAAACTATAACTCAGTGTTGCTCCAATTGGCGAAGCCAAACAATAAATAGTCATCAAAGCAATGATTACTTTGTTGTTTAATTTCAAACCTTTTAAGATTATTGCCAAGGCAAAAGCTGCTGGGAATTCGTGCAATGCAATACCCACCAAAATAGAATAACTTATACTAGCATTGCTTTGAAAAAAAGCACCCAAAGGAATTCCTTCTAAAAAAGTATGTAAGCACATACTCGCAATAATGCCAAATGGAATGACATGTTTTTTAACTACATCGTGTAAGTGAAAATGACCGTGTTCAATTCCTTTTGAATATTTTTCCATTAATATTTGAAACCAAAAACCAGCTAAAATAAACATGCCCGTATATTTATTTGAATTGGAATATACTTCTGGCATTAAACTTATAATAGTTATTGAAAACAAATAAGCGCCCGCAAACGATAACAATAATTTTAATTTATTTTCATCGTATTTATTAGAATACAATGCAGCCAAAGAACCTAAAAAAGGTGAAATAAATAGCAATCCTAAAAATAAAAAACTCATGATATAATATTTGATATAATGATTAAATTAATTGGCAAGTTTAATAAATTTTAAACTATACCTAGCAAATGCAGCACCAAATAAACTACCTACCAAGGCGCCAAAAAACACATCGAGTGGATAATGAACGCCAACATAAACTTGAGAAAATGCAATGGCAAAAGCCCAAAATAATGCTACTAGAATGACCCATTTACCAACATGTTTAAAATAAAAAATAAAGAACAATGCCAATGCAAAATGATTGGTAGCATGTGCCGAAATAAAGCTAAAACCGTTGCAACTTGGCACCAAATGACGAACCAATCCTTGCAAATTTGGTTCGCTACAAGGCCTAATTCTCATAAAAGTATTTTTAACTAAATTAGCACTAAATTGATCCGAAACAGTAATCATTAATGCAATCACCAACAATATTTTCCAAGTATCTTTTTTGTAATTTTTATAGAAAAAATAAATGATAGCGGCATAAAAAACATACCAAGTACTTTGATTACGAATAATTGAGCAAAGCCAATCCAAAAATGAATTAGCAAGCGTATTGTTTACAAACAAAAACCACAACCTATCGTATTGTAAAATAGTTTCCATGTTTTATATTTTTTGTGCTAAAAAAATCAATCTATCGCTGGTATTGGCTTCATAATTTTGAAGATGATAATTACCAAATACATTTAGAATTTTAAAACCAGTTTGTTCAAACAATTTTTCAAAATTGGAAAGCGTTAACAACTGAACTTCTTCTTGAAAATAGTAATTTTTATTATCTACTTCAAAAGCTATTTGCTTAATTACTTTTTGGTTTTCAATTACTTTTTTCAAATGAAAAGTAACACCCTCAATGGTTTTTGTTTCTGTAATATTTTGTTGCAATTTTACCTTTTCAGCATTCAAAAAATCAAGCAGTAAAATTCCGTTTGGTTTTAAACACTGACGAAACTGATTCAATACCAACTGGTTTTCTTCATCTGATTTAAAATATCCAAAACTGGTAAACAAATTAAATGCATAATCGAAAATTGGTTCTATGCACAAATTTCTTAAATCAGCCACTTCAAAATGCAAGTTTTCATTTTCAAATTGCTTTGCATAATTAATGCTATTAGCAGATAAATCAACACCTTTAACGTTAAAACCTGCATTGTTTAAAAACACTGAATGACGGCCTTTGCCACAGGCCAAATCAACAATAGTACTTCCTTTAGGTATTTTTAAAGAGGAAACTATATTGTTTAAAAACAGTTCGGCTTCGGTTAAATCACGGTTTTTATATAAAATATGATAGTAAGGCGAATCAAACCAATCGGCAAACCATTCTTTGTTATTATTCATAAATTGGATTACAAATAAAGGCAAATATTTTCAATATTAATCAAACCAATTTATTGATCTGATAACCGATTTTCCAATAATCATATACAGCTTTAAACTAAAATTCGTTTATTTGCTTCAATGCGCAATGTTTTGATAATAATTTTTGTTGGAATGGCTGTATTGGCAAAAAGCCAAAACAGGCAAAAAACGATTTTATTATTAAGCGATAGTTTGTTGTTAGACAGTCAACTAATTGTGCATCATTCAGTAATTGTAATTAATGGAACTACTGTTTTACTAGAAAATATTGATTATAGAATTAATTATACTAACCAATCATTCATCAATTTAAAAATACCAAAACCCACTACATTACTTATTAAATATAGTTCGCCAAATTTTGACTTCAAGAAAATTTATCAAAACAAAAACCCGAAAATAATAGACAAAGAAGGCATTGAAACCAAAAATCCATTTTTGTATAATCCCAATGAAACTGATTTTTTGAATGCTGAAAGTGCCAGTAGTGGTTTAAAAATGAATGGAAGTATTTCGCGCGGATTAGGTTTGGGAAATGCACAAAATGTGGTGGTAAATGCCAATTTGAATTTACAATTGAGTGGAAAAATAAATAACGATATTGATGTATTGGCCGCCATTAGCGATGACAATAATCCCATTCAACCAGAAGGAAATACGCAGCAATTACAAGATTTTGACAAGGTTTTTATTCAATTAAGTAAAAACAAAACCAAAGTGGTCATTGGTGATTTTGAAATGCGCAAACCAACAGAAAGTTATTTTTTAAATTATAATAAAAAATCGAGAGGTGCGCAGGTACAAACTGCTTTTGATGTAAAACAATTGTTTTCAAAATCGAAGGAAAAAGCAGTTTTACAAGTAGGCGCAGAAGTGGCCATTAGTCGTGGACGATTTGCACGAAATACTTTAACAGCCATTGAAGGAAACCAAGGCCCATACCGATTAACGGGTGTGAATGGTGAACTATTTATTATATTAATTTCAGGAACAGAAGCTATTTATTTGGATGGAGTAAAACTAAATAGAGGCGAGCAAAACGATTATATCATAGATTATAATAGTGGTGAAATTACATTTACACCCAAAAGAATAATTACGCAATACAGCAGAATTATAGCTGAATTTCAATACAGTGACCGAAATTTTGCAAGAACAGTTTTTACAACCAATACCCAATACAAAGCTAAAAAATATGCCATTAGGGGAAGTTATTTTACAGAGCAAGACGATAAAGACCAACCATTTCAGCAAACATTAAGCGATAACGATAAAAAGATTTTAGCCAATGTTGGCAACAATTTAAAACAAGCGGTAACAAGCGGTGCTACTCGCGTCTCGGCATTTAGCAATACCAAAATTTTATACAGAAAATTAGATACTTTAGGAAATAGTGATGTGTATATTTTTACTAATAATGGGCTAAATGATTCTGTATTTTATGAAGTAAAATTTAGCAATGTTGGGAACAATAATGGAAATTATATTCAATCGGCTTCATCGGCAAATGGCAGGGTTTTTCAGTTTGTAGCGCCCATCAATGGAATAAAGCAAGGAAACTTTGAACCAGTTATTTTACTAACCGCTCCCAATAAAATGGAAATGTTAAATGTAGGTTTTGATTTGACTAATTTTAAAAATACAAAAATATCTGTTGAGCTTGCTCAAAGTAATTTGAACAGAAATTTATTTAGCAATATTGACAAGCAAAACGATAAAGGTTATGGTGCAAAAATAATCATTAATAATAAAACCAATATATCAAAAACTTGGCTTTGGCAAAATCAATTGAATTACGAATGGGTGGATCAAAACTTTAGGTATGTAGAACGCTACAGAAATGTAGAGTTTGATAGACTTTGGAACCGACAATTAACCAATGCTAACAATGCTGATACGGGTTATAATGAGCATATTTTATCGGCAAAAACAAGCATAGAAAACACGCAAATATTTAACGCTTATTACCAATTGCAAATGTATAATCGGAACCAGAATTATGTGGGTTTGATGAATCAAATTGGTAGTAATTTAGATTATAAAAACAACCAGATTAATGCCAATGCCGAATATCTAACAATAGGTATCAATAACACAATTTTGCAGCAAAATATTCCTCAAAATCAAACTTATAAATATAATTTGGGATATGCCAGAACGCAATTTAAACATCAAGCTGGAGTAAATTATTTAGCAGAAAAAAGTAAGTTTTTTAAAACAAATGATACCATATTAAGTGGGAGTTTTTCTTATAACCAAAGCAATTATTTTATCCAAAACACCGATACTTTAAAATTAAAATACCGCATAGATTATACCAACAGAAACGATTTTCAAGCGCGTAGCACTGATTATTATTTAGCAAGTATTTCGCAAAATATAAACGCAACTACCATTTTAAAACAAGACAATGGGAACAGATTGAATTTGAATTTTACCTTTAGAAATTTTGAAATAAACGATTCCACCATCAAAAATTTAAAACCGGAAAGAACGGTATTGGCAAGGATTGAATATGATTATGCTTTTATGAAAAAAATGTTTACTGCCAACACTTATTACCAAATAGGAAGTGGCAATGAATTGCGCAGGGATTTTAGTTATTTGGAAGTTCCAAAAGGACAAGGTGTTTATGTTTGGAAAGATTTTAACACCGACAATATTCAGCAGTTAAATGAGTTTGTAATTGCCAGTTTTGTGGATAGAAACATAGCCAATTATATCCGCGTTTATTTACCAACTAACAATACGATTAGAACAAATTCGGTGCAGTTTAACCAAACTTTAAATATCAATCCCGCCAGTATTTGGTTGAACAAAAAAGGTATTTTAAAATTCATCAGTAAATTCAATAATCAATCAGGATTAAAGATAGAACGTAAAATTATTGCCGATAATACTTTTGATTTCATCAATCCGTTTACCAATATTTTTAACGATACTACTTTGATCAACGTAAATAGTTTAGCTAGAAATACTTTATTCTTTAACCGCAGCAATGCCACGTTTGGCGCTGATTGGAGCATTCAAGACAATCAGAGTAAAGTAATTTTAACCAATGGAATTGACAGCAGGCGCAAGTTGGAGAATGGATTAAATACCCGTTGGAATGCCAATGAATTTTGGACCATTAACATACTTTATAATTTTGGAGAGCGCAGTTATGTATCACAGTTTTTTGTACAGCAAAATTATAGTTATAACTATACTGAATGGAAACCAAAATTAATTTATCAGGCCAATAAAAACTTTAGAACTACGCTGAATGCGGGATATTTTGAAGCCAATAATGCTAAAGAATTTGGCAATCAAAAAGGAAAAACAACAGAAATTGGCTTAGAAATGCGTTATAACTTTACTCAAATTGGTGCCTTAAGTGCCAAGTATAGTTTATACGAAGTGGAATTTAATGGAGAGGCTGGCAGCAATTTAGGTTACGATATGTTACAAGGATTAACCACTGGAAAAAACCAAGTTTGGAACATTAATTTACAACAACGCATTGGACAAAATATTCAAATAAACCTCAACTACGATGGACGTACATCGGGCATTAGCGATACCATTTTACATACCGGCAGAATGGAAGCACGGTATATATTTTAAAGATTGATTGAATTAACCTTAGGGGCATACTTATGTGTCTGCCCGATAAAAAAAAACAAATTACCCAAATAATATACGTTTCGTTATTTTTAAAAAAATTAGAATAAAATGGACTCGTTATTAACATTAGCCAATGTTATATAATTAAACCACCCAATTCCTTCCCCATTACAAATTTACTCATTAAACATAAAAAAAGCTGCACCATTTACGATGCAGCTTTTATTATTTTATTTTTGTTTCTTTAAAAGTCCAGAACCATCTTTTTCGTAATCTTCTATGAAACTTTTAATTTTTTCAGCAGCAATTCGTTTAGCAATTACCTTTTTGTTTTTATCAATAATATATAAAACAGGAGTGCTATAAACATCATAATATTGGCGGAAATTAGTTTCATTCAAAGGATCATATAAGTTCAGTTTCCAAGGGAATTTTTGTTCTATTAAATATTTCTTCCATTCTTCAACCGTTTCGGTCATACTTACAGGAAACAAATCAAAATTTAAAGGCAATGTTGGTTTCAATACTTTTGCTCCTTTATTTTTTAAATTGATGATATTGTTCTGCGCAATTATTTCTTTGTTTAAGTCTTTGTATGCCTCAGCTATTTTTGGCATTTCCTCTTTACAATGTCCGCAAGTAGCGCTCCAAAATAATACCAAAGTATACTTTGAGTCCATGTTATAAAGACTATGATATTGTCCATTGGTATCAAGCATTGTTAAGTTTTTAACTTTAGCACCTATTAAATTATGTCTAAGTTTTTCAACCCTATCTTTCATTTTCCAAATTAGCAAACTATCAACCCAATAAGCTTTTCCTTTGGCATAATAATTATCAATTAAATGAACAAAAACAGCATCCATTCCCATGTATTGCGATGACTCGTAATAATTGGTAGTCCAAAACAAGCAGAATTTAAAATTCTCTTTGCCTTTTTCCGCTAACTTTAAAACTTTATCAGCGGTTTCATTTATACTATCAGGAATTTGTGGAACTACTTTTAACATAAAAGTTTCAAACTTTGGAAAAAAGATAGGAGTTCTTGTAATTCTATCATCAGAAAAGTCAAAATTATCGAAGTAATGCTGTTTATAATAATTATACTGAAAGTTAGAATCGGTAATTTCACCTTTCTCATTTTTTGGAGCAGGAGGAACATCTATTTCTTGCATCATTCTGAATACTTTACTGATTAAAGTAGTAGGATCAGTTTCCAAAATAACTTTTCTTTTAGCTGTTAAATCCTTCATCAAACTGCGGTAATTATCCATTAATTTATCTTCTTCGGCAGTATTCTTAGCTTCTTTAGCAGCTTTAATTTTAACTTCTAATTCATTGGCTTGTTTACCAATATTTGCCGAAAATTGATTGTATTTAAAAAACACTTCATTTTCGTAGGAACCTTTAACAACCATGTTTTCTATTAATGAAATGGTATCAGTTTCTAAACTAAATACTTGTTCAGTTACTATAAAATCGAACAATAGCGATTTGTCGGCAGTAGCTATTAAATATACACCACCTTCTAATTTTCCTGGTCCTGAAAAATTCATTTTTCCTTTAGCATCAGTTATGGCGCTGTCTCTCAAATATTGCTTATCGCCAAAGTAATAACCAAGGTAAAACATCTTATTTTGATAGCCTTTTATAGTTACCGTAATTGAATGTCCTATTGTCGACTTTTCAGAACTAGCTTCTAAATTGCTCTTAGCTTTATCTTTTCCTTTTTGTGCAAAGGCAATAAAACTTAAACTTGATAATAAAATAATGGTCGAAATTTTTAAAATACGCATATGTAATTGTTTTATTTGGCGGTAAAATTAAGAAAAAACTACACTACAAGAAAAAATAAAATAAGTTTAACAAATTTTTAAGTATAATTTATTGGAATATATTTGATATAAAATAGCAAACTATATTAATTTAAAGTTTGATAAAGCGCAAGTGTTTAATAGATTTGCCCCATTAAAATTCACTAAATAAAATAACAAAATGAAAAATATTACAGTAATTGGTTCGGGTACAATGGGAAATGGTATTGCGCATACTTTTGCTCAGTTTGGCTACCAAGTAAACTTAATAGATGTAAATGAAGTTGCTTTGCAAAAAGCAATTGCCACCATTGGTAAAAATTTAGACAGACAAGTTACAAAAGGTTTGATTTCTGAATCTGATAAAACTGCAACTTTAGCTAATATTACTACTTATACTAACTTAAAAGATGCTGCTAGCCAGGCAGATTTAGTAGTAGAAGCGGCAAGTGAAAACATGGCTATTAAATTAGATATTTTTAAACAATTGGATGAAATTTGTCCCGCACATACCATATTAGCTTCTAATACTTCTTCTATTTCTATTACCAAAATAGCAAGTGTTACTAAACGCCCAACGCAAGTTATTGGAATGCATTTTATGAATCCAGTTCCTGTAATGAAATTGGTAGAAGTAATTAATGGTTTTAAAACCAGCGAAGAAGTTACCGAAACAATTTTAACACTTTCAAAAGCAGTAGGGAAAATTCCAGCTTTGGCCAATGATTATGCTGGCTTTATAGCAAATAGAATTTTGATGCCAATGATCAATGAAGCCATTTTCTGTTTACAACAAGGTGTTGGTTCTGTTGAATCTATTGATACAGTGATGAAATTAGGAATGGCTCACCCAATGGGACCTTTACAACTAGCCGATTTTATAGGTTTAGATGTTTGCCTTGCAATTATGAATGTTTTACATGAAGGTTTGGGTGATCATCGATATGCTCCATCTCCTTTATTAGTTAACATGGTAACAGCTGGAAATTTAGGTGTAAAATCAGGTGAAGGATTTTATGTTCATACTGCCGGTAGCAAAGATTTGGTGGTGAGTTCTCGTTTTAAAAACCATAGATAGTTTAAATTGCTATATTTTACTATAAATAAAAACCTTGTAACTTCATTGTTGTAAGGTTTTTTTATTTAATCAATTACAATTATCATTTCTAAATGTAACAATTGTTGCAAAGCACCATTAATAGAAGGCTTAATTTTGCATTATAAAAAATATACTAAAAAAATGAAATACATAGTTATAGGAGCAGTTGCGGGTGGTGCTAGCACAGCTGCAAGATTAAGAAGATTAGACGAACATGCGGAAATTGTAATTTTTGAAAAAGGGGAATATATTTCTTACGCAAATTGTGGTTTGCCATATTATATTGGAAATGTAATAAAAGATAGAAATGCATTGTTTGTTCAAACAGCAGCTTCATTTAACCAACGATTCAATATTGATGTAAGAACTTTAACTGAAGTAATAGCTATTAATGTTGATACAAAAACGGTTACAGCTTTTAACCAAACTAGCGGAAAAACTTACAATGAAACATACGACAAGTTAGTATTATCACCCGGTGCCGAACCTATTCGTCCGCCTTTACCTGGTATAACTAACGAAGGGATTTTCACCCTTAGAAATGTAGCCGACACCGATTATATTAAGGCTTTTGTAAACCAAAAACAGGTAAAAAAAGCGGTGGTTATTGGTGCAGGATTTATTGGATTAGAAATGGCCGAAAATCTGCACGACTTAGGTTTAGATGTTTCTATTATAGAAATGGGTAATCAAATATTAGCACCTTTAGATTTTCCTATTGCTGCCATTGTTCAGCAACATATAAGGGAAAAAGGGGTAAATTTATTATTGAGTTCGGCAGTTACAGGATTTGAAAAACATAATAATCAGCTAAAGGTATTATTGAAATCGGGAGAAGCCCTAGATGCCGATGTGGTCATCATGTCAATAGGTGTTAAGCCCGATACACGTTTGGCTGTTCATGCAGGAATAAGTTTGGGAGCAGCAAAAGGAATTTGGGTAAATGAGTTTTTGCAAACTTCCAATCCTGATATATATGCCGTGGGCGATGCCATAGAATTTACAAATCCTATTACCAACCAATCTATGAATACTTATTTGGCTGGCCCTGCCAATAAACAAGGGCGTATTTGTGCGGATAATATAGTGCTTGGAAATAAAAAAAAATATAATGGTGCTATCAATACTGCCATTGTAAAAGTGTTTGATATGACGGTAGCTATTGCCGGAACGGCATCCAAAAATTTAAGCAATGCTAATATTGAACACCTCGTTTCTACCACGCATAATGGTTCACATGCTGGCTACTATCCTGGTGCTAAACAAATGAGTATTCAAATAGCATTTTCTCCTATCGATGGTCAATTATTAAGTGCGCAAATAGCGGGATTTGATGGAGTAGATAAACGCATTGACATACTGTCATCGGTTATAAAAAGAAAAAGTACTATTTATGAATTATTAGAGTTTGAACATGCTTACGCGCCTCCATTTTCATCGGCAAAAGATCCTGTAAATATTGCAGCATTTGTGGCAGAAAACATATTGCTTAAAAAGCATAAAATATATTATTGGAATAATATTGAAAACATAACTGAAACCGATATTTTATTAGATGTAAGAACAATTTCAGAGTTTGAAGCTGGCCATATTCCAAATGCTTTGAATATTCCGCTAGATTCAATAAGGGAAAGGATAAATGAGTTGGATAAAAACCAAAAGATTTATATTTATTGCCTTGGCGGGCAAAGAGGATATTTGGCGCAGCAAATATTAAAACAACATGGGTTTAATACCGAAAATTTATCGGGTGGATACCAACTTTGGAAAAATTGTACCAATGAAATTGCTGAAAGCAATAATTTAGCAATGAAAACAAATCAAATGGCTATTATATAATAGATAATTATGTAACAAATGTGACATAATTATTATTTAAAATAGCATACCATTGTATAGTAAAAAAAAATTCACTTAAAAAAAAATAAAAAAATGAAAGCAAACATGGGAACCGCTGACAAAGTAGTAAGAATACTTGCAGCCATTTTAATTGGTATTCTTTATTTTATGGGACAAATTACAGGAACTGTAGCTATTATTTTAATGGCTGTAGCATTCATTTTTATTGCTACAAGTTTTATGAGTTTTTGCCCTTTGTACTTGCCATTTGGCATTTCTACCAAGAAAAAAGAAAGCTAAGAATTTATCATTTTCAAAACCAATCTTATTTTATAACAGCTTTACATAAATTGTAGAGCTGTTATATTTTTTTTAAATCTAAATCAATTATATGAAATGAACCAAACTTGGAACCAACGATACGCTGAAAAAGATTTTGCTTACGGCATTTTACCTAACGAATTTTTAAAAGAACAAATAGAAAAACTTCCAAAAGGAAACATACTTTTACCATGCGAAGGCGAAGGTAGAAATGCAGTATATGCTGCGCAAAATGGTTGGAATGTAACAGCATTTGATTTTAGTGACGCTGGTTTTGAAAAAGCAAATTTATTGGCTAGCCAAAACCAAGTAACCATTAATTATTGTATAGCTGACGCTTTGGAAATATCATTTGAACCCGAAAGTTTTGATGTTATTGCATTAATTTATGCTCATTTCTCGGAAAAAGCACGATTACAATTTCATGCCAAAATAATAACTTGGCTTAAACCTGGTGGAAGTATAATTTTGGAAGTATTTAATCCGTTACAACTAAATAATACTTCTGGAGGACCAAAAGAGGTTTCAATGTTATACACAAAAGAAATCATTGAACATGATTTTAAAAAATTAACAACTAAACTGTTAAGTTTGGAATCAATTGTTTTAAATGAAGGAAAATACCACCAAGGAAATGCAGAAGTGATAAGATATGTTGGCATAAAATAAAATTTATTTCATTATGTAACAAAAGTAACCAAGCAATGAAAAGCTTATTGCTACATTTGTACTAACAATAAAAACATGAATACTTTAAACAAATATAAATTCCATATTTTAGGAATAATAATTGGCGCAATAGCTGGCTATGCTTATTATTATTTTATAGGATGTGCCAGCGGAACTTGTGCCATTACCTCAAAGCCTTTAAATAGCACTTTATATGGCGCAGTAATGGGCGCATTAATTGCAGATTTATTTAAAAAAGAAAAAGAAAAAAGTATTTAAAAAAATTTAATATCATGAAAACCGAGGAAATCATTATTGCCAATCTTAAATGTAATGGTTGTGCAACTACAATTAAAAGAGAATTATTAGGAATTAACGGGGTAAAAACGGTAGCGGTTGATATAGACAAAGATGCCATAGACCTAAACTACGATGACAATGTAGAAAGAAGTACAATTATTAGTAAGCTTCTTTCACTTGGTTACCCTGAGGCTACTGAAAAAAACGGATTGCTTTTGCAATTAAAAAGCTACACCAGTTGTATGATTGGGAAAGTACATAATTTATAAAAAAAAATAAAAGAAAAATGGATATAGAAAATTTAATAAAAGAAAACAAGGGAACAGTAGTTGACGTAAGAACGCCATCGGAGTTTATGGGTGGAAATGTAGCTGGCTCTTTAAACATTCCTTTGAACGAAGTAGTAGAAAGGTTGGATGAAATAAAAAGCTTAAGTTTGCCACTTATTCTTTGCTGTGCATCGGGAGGAAGAAGTGGACAAGCTCACCATTACTTATCAAACCAAGGTGTAGATTGTGTAAATGGTGGTTCATGGTTAAATGTAAATTATTACCAATCTCAAAAAGCATAATAAACAAATATGATCAATACAATTAAACAATTATTTGGCTTAGGTCCAAAGGTAGATTACGCAGAATTAGTAAAACAAGGCGCTATTATTTTAGACGTTCGTAGTAAAGGCGAATATGCAGGCGGACATATAAATGGATCTATAAATATTTCGGTTGACACTTTAAGTAATAACTTGAGTAAATTAAAAGATAAAAATAAACCAATTATTACTTGTTGTGCTTCGGGTATGAGAAGTTCATCGGCCAAAGGTATTTTAAAATCAAACGGATATACCGATGTTCACAACGGTGGTGCATGGAGTAGTTTACAATATAAAATTAAATAATGAACGTACAAACTCTTTTAACAGGTTGGAATTTTATGCGCGGATTGCGTTTGGTATTAGGAGTTATTTTCCTCATGCAAGCCATTGAAATGCGTGATTTAATTACTGGCTTAATTGCAACATTCTTTTTGTTTCAAGCAGTAACTAATACTGGATGTTGTGGTACAAATGGATGTGCTGTTCCAATCAATAAAACTAAGGTTGACGATATTCAAGACGTAGCATTTGAAGAAGTAAAATCAAAATAAATATGGCAACATTTTCAGAAATAATTAAAAGTGACAAGCCTACATTAGTCGATTTTTTTGCGGAATGGTGTGGACCTTGTAAAACAATGAAACCAATTTTGGAAGATTTGAAATCGAAAATTGGTGCGGAAGCAACTATTTTAAAAATAGATGTAGATAAAAACCAACAAGTAGCAAATACATTCCAAATACAAGGCGTTCCAACCCTTATTTTATTTAAAAATGGTGAAATAAAATGGCGTCAATCTGGAGTAGTTTCAGCCAATAACTTAGCACAAATAATTAAACAAAACTCTTAAAAAAACATATGAAAAATTACCTATTTATAAGCATTTCAATACTTACTATTTTATTAAGCAGTTGTTCAAACGGACAAACTCAAAAATACAAAAGCAACCTTACTGCTATTGAATTTTCCAAGAAAATAACTGATTTGCCAAGCGTAACTATTATTGATGTTCGTTCACCTGAAGAATTTGAAGGCGGACATATTCAAAATGCACAAAATTTTGACTGGAATGGAAACAATTTTGACACACAAATTTCAAATCTTGATCAATCAAAACCAGTTTTAGTTTATTGTTTAAGTGGTGGCAGAAGTTCATCGGCAGCTAAAAAAATGCGTAACGATGGTTTTAAAGAAGTATATGAATTAGATGGTGGAATAATGCAATGGCGTAACAATAATTTGCCTGAAACCACCAATGGAACCGCTCCCAAACAAGCTGGAATGAGCCTTCAACAATTTGAAGAATTAACCAAAGGAAATAAATTGGTTTTAGTTGACTTCAATGCTGAATGGTGTGGACCTTGCAAAAAAATGTTACCAATGGTGGATGAAATTTCAAAAACCATGCAAGACAAAGTAAAAGTTGAAAAAATAGATGTGGATGTAAACAGCGATTTAGCTACAAGCTTAAAAGTGGAGTCAATTCCAATGTTTATTTTGTATAAAAATGGAACTGAAGTTTGGAAACATTTAGGTTTAATAGAAAAAGACAAATTGATTGAAGCAATCAATCAGAATAGTAAATAAATATTTAGGATAAGCTCAATAACCTTGGTCGTTGAGCTTATCCGATAGTTATTTGACAAATCAAATATTAAATTAAAGCAATTAGTTTTTAAAAATGTAAACCAATTGTTTTGTTTCAAAAAACTCACCTTCAAAAAAAGTACTTAAGTCAGCGGTTTGAACATGTAATTTAGCATTCAATCGCTTTAATTCTTTAATTTCTTCTTTTAAATCACCTCCTTTTAGTAATAAATAGCCGTTGAGTTTTGAGTTAAAACAATCTTCAGCTATATAATCTTGCGTCCAGCGATAAAGCGTTTCCATGGGAGCCACTGCCCTACTCAAAATAAAATGAAATTCTTCTTTTAAATTCTCAACTCTACCAACTACAAAGTCAGTATTATTTAAACCAATTCCTTTTGAAATTTCTTCGGCAACTTTAATTTTCTTAGCTACAGAATCACATAAAGTAAATTCAGTATCAGGAAATAATATTGCTAAGGGAATTCCTGGAAATCCACCACCAGTGCCTATATCTAATATTTTAGTGCCTTTTTCAAATTGAATATATTTAGCAATAGCTAAACTATGCAAAACATGCTTTTCATACAGTGATTCAATGTCTTTTCTGGAAACAACATTTATTTTACTGTTCCAATCAACATATAAATCGTAAAGTAATTTGAACTGTTCCGTTTGATGATCAGTTAAATTGGGGAAGTATTTGGTTATAATTTCAAAATTCAAAATTTGTAGTTATTAATTTTTGGTGCAAAATAGTTTATTTCATCTTCCTAATTGCTATCCAGTGCTATAAATTTAAGTAAAATCAAATCAAAATTTTATCAACCTTTAAAACATATTCACCCTTTAAATAAAATGTTTGTGTAAAAAAGATAGGAATGACTTAATTTGAAAAATATTAAATAAAATATGTTCATAGAAATTTCAAATTTAAATAAAACTTATGTTAATCATCAAGCTTTAAAAAACATAAATATTAATATTCCAAGGCAAAGTATATTTGGTTTGTTAGGCCCAAACGGTGCGGGTAAAACAAGTTTAATTAGAATTTTAACTCAAATTACTCAAGCCGACTCAGGAACAATATTATTTGATGGAGAAAAACTAAAAGAAAAACATATTTATGAAATTGGATATTTACCCGAAGAAAGAGGCTTATATAAAAAAATGCAAATTGGTGAGCAGCTTTTATATTTTGCTGAATTAAAAGGTTTAAGTAACGCTGAAGCAAGAAAAAAAGTAAAATATTGGGTTGACAAATTTGAAATAAAAGATTGGTTGAATAAAAAAGTTGAAGAGCTTTCAAAAGGTATGCAACAAAAAATTCAATTTATAGCAAGTGTTATTCATCAACCCAAATTAATAATTTTAGATGAGCCATTCAGTGGTTTTGATCCTCAAAATGCACAACTTTTAGTCAATGAAATATTAAAACTAAGAGATGAAGGAAGTACCATTATTTTTTCAACACATAGAATGGATACAGTTGAAAAACTTTGTGACGACATTGCCATGATTAATAAAAGTGAAGTGGTGCTAAGTGGCAATAAAAACGATATAAAGCAACAATTTAGTAATGATGAATACTTTTTACAGTTTAACGGAGTACTAGTTAATTCAAACCATTTTGAAATAATAACCAATACTGAAAACGAAGCCACAATTAAAATTTTAAGTAATAAAAAAGAGGTTATTTCAGATTTAAATAATCAAGTAGAGTTGCAATCATTCTCACCAAAAATTGCTACCATGGAAGATATTTTTATCAAAATGGTTCAAACCAATTCATAATTAAACTATAGTTTTCTACAATGGTAGAAAAGTTTTTCGCCTTGATTATTTTGAGTGAAAAACAAATATTCATCGCCACCAGTTTTTAAATCAAACTGCTTTGCAATTTCCGCTTCATTGATAGGGAAATTTCGTTTGCTAATATTTGCTTTTGCAATTCCATTGTTCTTCAAATAGCTTTTCAACATTGATTTAGAAAAAGTAAATGATGCTATAATTTTAAAACGCCTACCATAAAAATTTTCAATTAATTCATTGCCAACAAAAAAATGAGCGTTTAAAGCAATCATTTTCAACCCTAAACTTTGAGCATAATTGGCACTCAAATTAGCCTTAATGATGGAGGCGTTTGGTTCATAAAAGTATGTATTTTCGTTTGACTCTTTTGTTACTCTATCTAATAAATTCAACTCACTGAATTCATGAATGTTTTTATCATTAATAATATTTATAGCTTTTATAACAGTTGAATCATTGAAGGAGAAATCAACTAAAAGTAAAACTTCTTTAACTTCATTTTTTAATGAAACAACATGAATTTCCTTTATATTTTCAATTTCAGATTTGCAATAATTCAAATCAACCATTGGAGATAATTTTATCAATAATTGGTTTGTAATTAGTTTCAATTGAGGCAACAATTCTATAATATTTGGGGTGCAGTCAGAAAGAATAAACTTCTTGGAATTTGCTGCTGGTCTTCTATCCGCATCAATATAAACCAAATCGAATTTAGTGTTATTATTTGATAAAAAATCTTCTGCAAAAACGCTTATTCTTTCAACATGATTGATTCCTAATTTATTAAAATTAAATTTTACAATTTCATTCAATTCCTCATCAGCGTCTAAAGAAACAACTTTTGAAAAAACTTTTGAAAATGCAATGTCATCAATACCTAAACCTCCGCATAAATCTAAAACTGAATTACCTTTAAACAATATAGATTTGTAAAAAGCAGTCAATTCGCTACTGGCTTGTTCATAACTTTTAGTAGGCAGCCAACAATAATTTGAGCAAAGAGTTGGTAATTTGTGGCTCCCTTTTTTAATATTAGAAACGGATTCTAATACTAAATTGGTATTAAAATCCGTTTGTTCAATAGTTTTAAATTTAAGCGTAAGCGTATTTATATCGTCATTTAAATGTTTTTGAACAAAGTTTTTTAAATTAAAGTTTAAATGTTCGGGTAAAAGTTGATACTTTTGCAAAGTAATTTTCAAGTGTTAAAAAAATAGTTAAATTATATCAATCAAATAGTTATGAAGAAATTAGCTCCTTTCGCAATTTTTGTTTTAATCGTTGTTTTAATGATTTCATGCAAAGGTTCATGTCCAAAATTTTAGTTTTAAACTAACTGAAAATTTACTGAAAAAATCAGTAGCTAAACAAACTGAAAGTTTATATCTTGAATTAAATCAGGGTGTAAACTTTTAGCTACCGGACAGCTTAGTCCAATTTCAATTATTTTTGCTTTATCGGCTTCTGTTAAGTCATTTTTAGGAATAAAAACATTTGTTTCAATCTTACTTATTCTTCTCGGATCACTGCTCATATGCTTTTTAACTGTCAATTTTGAGTCAATTAAATTAAATCCCATCAGCCTCGTTTGAATAGCAATAGTAGTCATCATACAACTAGCTAAACCCTTAGCTACCAAATCAGTTGGAGAAAAAGCAAGCCCCTTTCCAAAATTATCAGTTGGAGCATCAGTAATAATTTTACTGCCTGATTGTAGGTGAGTTGCCTCACATCTGAATTCTCCTAAATAAATTACTTCTGCTGTATTCATTTTTTGTTATTTTTGACAACAATAATAAAAGAAAATCCACATTGCAAAAACGAATTTATATTACATTTTATTTTGTGTTGTTTTTTATCAATTTCAACTCAGCTCAGAATGCACCAATCACTGATGGTGAATTGCTTTATTACAAAGACTTCAATATTGGATTTAGTTTAAATACCTTTGGCGGTGGTGGCATGTATTACCGACATGGTTGGCATAAAACAGGAAGTGTTAAGAATTACATTGAGTCTGACATTTCATATATCAGACATCCAAAGGAAGTTTGGCGTTACGGTTATCAAGAAAATCCAAGTACTTATACATTTGGCCGATTGAATTATACTTATTTTTGGCGAAATAGTTTTGGGCAAAAAATTGAATTAACAGAACGAAGTTATAAAAATGCTTTAGGCTTAAATTTTATTTATAATATTGGAATTTCATTGGCTCTTTTAAAACCTGCATACATCGACTATTTTATTCTAAATGCAGATGGATCAAACTCATTAGTAACTGAAAAATATAATCCTGAAAAGCATAGTATTGAATACAGAATCTATGGAAATGGCCCATTTCTATCAGGATTCAATGAATTAGATGTAAAAGTTGGTGTATTTGGGCGCGCTGGTTTAAATATTGAATATGGTCAATATCCCGATGAATACAAATCGTTAGAAGCAGGAATAACTTTTGATGCATTCAATGAAAAACTTCCAATGGTGAATAAAGCTGAACAAATTCAATTTTTCCCTGCTATGTACATTGCATTTAATTTTGGATGGAAAAAATAACCTGGCTTTAGCCAAAACTGATACAACCATGCCATATACCAAAATAATGATTCATTTTATATGGGCAACCAAAAACAGGAGTCCCATAATAACAGCTGAGCTAAAACCATTGCTTTTAGCTCATATTAAGGAAAATAGCCTAAAAAAAGAAATATACATTGATTGCCTTAACTGCGTTGAAGACCATATTCACCTATTAATTTCTTTAGGTCGTGAACAAACTGTAGCAAAAACAGCCATGCTCATAAAGGGGGAATCTTCTTTTTGGGTAAATAAGCAAAAATTAATTGATCAAAAATTTGAGTGGCAGGATGAATATATTGGATTATCGGTCAGCGAATCAGCTGTAGGTAATGTAAGACGGTATATTGCAAATCAAGAAGAACATCATAGAAAAAAAACTTTTATTCAAGAGTATAATGAGTTTTTAAAAACGCATGGTTTTAGCAATGAAGATTTTGGCTAAAGCCGTTTGAGGGCTTTTTATCTTTTTATCTTTTTATCTTTTTATCTTTTTATCTTTTTATCCACGCCCTGAAGGGCGTGGCAATTAGGATTAGCAATTGGCTTTGGAAATTGGTCGTATAATCAGCTGTAGGTAATATTTCGATATTTACTTTATCTCCGTTGACTACACTTCAACAAGCTCAAAGATTCTGAACAGTGATTGTAACAAACATTTGCCACGCCCAATTGCCACGAACTTCAGGGCGTGGCAATTAAATAAATAAACAACCTGGCTTTAGCCAAAACTCTTTTATCCACGCCCTGAAGGGCGTGGCAATTGATTTTAAAACCGTCTGACGGAAATATTTTGAATTTTATCGCAACACTATTTTAAATAATAAATTTCCAAATTTTTTATTTTGTACTTATTCATTATTCAAATCATAAGAAATTTATAAAATCATAAATTAAAAATAATAATTCAAATTGCATTATTAACTTTGTGGAAATTTTGAAGAAATAAGAATGATTGAATTACCGGTATTAAGCGAGGCAAGAGTAAAAAAACCAAGCTGGTTAAAAGTAAAATTACCAACAGGCGAAAACTATAGAAAAGTTCGTCAATTGGTGGATGAATATAAATTACACACTATTTGTGAAAGTGGAAATTGTCCAAACATGGGTGAATGTTGGGGTGAAGGCACTGCCACTTTTATGATTTTAGGTAATATTTGTACCCGTAGTTGTTCGTTTTGTGCGGTAGCAACTGGAAGAGCAAAAACCTATGATTTAGAAGAGTCCATGCGTGTAGCAGAAGCCATTAAACTAATGAAAGTAAAACATGCTGTTTTAACATCGGTAAACAGAGATGAATTACCCGATAAAGGTGCTCAAGTTTGGGCTGACACCATCAGATTAGTGAAAGAATTAAGTCCAACTACTACCATGGAAACTTTAATTCCAGATTTTTTGAGTAAATGGGATTTATTGTACCAAGTAATTGATGAAAAACCTGAAGTAGTTAGCCATAACATGGAAACAGTTCCTAGGTTATATCGTAAAATACGTCCTCAGGCTAAATATGAACGCAGCCTAGAACAAATAAAATTAACCAAAGAAAGAGGCAGAAGAACCAAAAGTGGCGTAATGCTTGGCTTGGGTGAAACAGAAGCTGAGGTATTTCAAATTATGGATGATTTAGTGGCTCACGGTTGCGATGTATTGACCCTTGGTCAATATTTACAACCAACTAAAATGCACGTAGCTGTTGAAGAATTTATTACTCCTGAACAGTTTGATTATTTCAAAGTAGCTGGTTTAGCAAAAGGTTTAAAATATGTAGAAAGTGGTGCTTTGGTTCGCTCGAGTTATCATGCAGAAAGACATATTTAATTGTCTGATATAAAATTGCCCTTTTTCTATCTTCACAAGCATCAAACTTGAAATTTTTTAAGCAGACAAAATGAGATGGATTTACAAAAAATAAAATTTTAAAATTAATGTTAAAAAATATTATTGAACAAGCATGGGAAAACCGTGACTTAATCAAACAAACAGAAACTCAACAAGCCATTAGAGAAGTTATTGAGCAATTGGATAAAGGAATGTTAAGAACTGCTGAACCAACAACTAATGGATGGCAAGTAAATGATTGGGTTAAAAAAGCGGTAATCATGTATTTTCCTATTCAAAAAATGGAAACCATTGAAGTGGGTCCTTTTGAATTCCATGATAAAATGTTATTGAAACGTAATTATGCAGAATTGGGTGTAAGGGTTGTACCTCATGCAGTGGCTCGTTATGGTGCATTTTTAGCTAAGGGAGTTATTTTGATGCCAAGCTATGTAAACATTGGTGCTTATGTAGATGAAGGAACCATGGTAGATACTTGGGCAACTGTTGGAAGTTGTGCGCAAATTGGAAAAAATGTTCATTTAAGTGGTGGAGTTGGAATTGGTGGAGTATTAGAACCTGTTCAAGCTGCGCCTGTAATCATTGAAGACAATTGTTTCATTGGTTCTCGTTGCATAGTTGTAGAAGGTGTAAGAGTAGAAACGGAAGCCGTTTTAGGAGCTGGTGTAACTTTGACCATGAGTACTAAAATAATTGATGTAACAGGCGAAAATCCTATTGAATACAAAGGAGTTGTTCCGGCACGTTCGGTAGTTATTCCCGGTTCATACACTAAAAAATTTCCTGCTGGTGATTATCAAGTTCCTTGCGCCATTATTATTGGAAAACGCAAAGAAAGCACTGATAAAAAAACCAGTTTAAACGATGCTTTAAGAGATAATAGTGTGGCTGTTTAAATTTACTTAATTACACAAGGATTATAAATGAAAATAGGATTTGATGCTAAACGTGCTTTTAATAATTCAACTGGTTTGGGTAATTATTCTCGTTTATTAATTTTATCGTTATTAGAAAATTTTCCTGAGCATCAGTACTATTTATTTACGCCAACTATTGATGAAAAATTTGAAAATCTTTTCATCGAATTTAAAAATATAGAGATAATAGAACCTGAAAATTATTTACATAAAAAATTTCATGCTGCATGGCGAAGTTACAGTATTGGCGACATTGTTAACGATTTAAAGTTAGATATTTTCCATGGATTAAGTAATGAAATTCCTAATGGAATTAATAATCAAATAACAAAAACCGTGGTAACCATTCACGATTTGATTTTTCTTCGTTATCCTGATTATTACAACACCATTGATGCCTATATTTACAAGAAAAAATTTAAACGTGCTTGTCAAAATGCAGACTTAATTTTGGCTGCAAGCCAGCAAACAAAAACAGATATTGAAACTTATTTTGAAATAGATGAGTTTAAAACCAAAGTACTTTATCAAGATTGTGATGCTGCTTTTGCAAAGCAATATTCAACAATTGAAAAGGAAAAAATTATTGCTCAATACAATTTACCAAAACAATTTATATTAAGTGTTGGAACAATAGAAAAACGTAAAAATCAACTCACAATTTTAAAAGCATTGGCTAAACTTTCAAGCGATTGGAGTTTAGTTTTAATTGGAAAAAAAACAGATTATGCAAAGGAATTATTTGATTTTGCAATCAAAAATAATTTACAAAGCAGGATACAAATACTTGAAAATATAAGCTTTGTAGACTTACCCATTATTTACCAATGTAGCCAAGTTTTTGTTTACATTTCGGAGTTTGAAGGTTTTGGAATTCCAATTTTGGAAGCCATGAAAAGCAAAATACCTGTAATTACATCCAATACTTCATCGTTGCCAGAGGTTATTGGTCCAAATGGTAATTGTATATCACCATTTGATTTTGATGCAATCGTTCGTTTTATAAACAATGAATTGCAAAGCAAAGAAACAATCAATAAAATAATAGCTGAAACAAAAGAAAGAACTTTGCTATTTGATAAAAATTTATTGGCAAAAAAACTGATGGATTTTTATATTAATTCAATTGCATAAATAACTTTATCAAAAAGCAGTATCAATTTGTTTAATTCAATTAGTTGAATTAGTTTCAAACAAAAAAACACATATAAACATAGTGCCCATAGTTAATTAGCTATGTTTTCTATGTTCCTATGTGGTTCAATTTTATATAAATAAACGATGAATTGCTCCTCATCACTTATTTAATTAAAAAAAAATCTGTTAACTAACAAATAATAATTTATTCAGTAAATGATCCCATCGCACTGAACTTTTCAATTCTTGTATTTATTAAATCATCCGCGTTCATTGCACTTAATTCAGTCAACATTTTATCAATTTCTGTTTTCATAATTACAAATGCTTCAGCCGGATTTTCGTGTGCACCGCCTAAGGGTTCTAAAATTATTCCATCAATCAATTTGTTTTTGTACATGTCGTTAGCAGTTAATTTTAAAGCATCAGCTGCTTTTTCTTTAAACTCCCAAGTACGCCATAAAATAGATGAACAACTTTCAGGTGATATTACCGAATACCAAGTATTTTCCATCATCATTACCCTATCACCAACACCAATTCCTAATGCACCACCACTAGCACCTTCACCTATTATGATACAAATAACTGGAACTTTAAGCACGCTCATTTCTAACAAATTTCTAGCAATGGCTTCTCCTTGTCCGCGTTCCTCCGCTTCTAATCCTGGCGATGCACCGGGAGTATCAATAAAACAAATAATTGGTTTATTGAATTTTTCAGCTAATTTCATTAAACGCAAAGCTTTTCTATAACCTTCAGGATTTGGCATTCCAAAATTCCTGAACTGACGTTGTTTGGTGTTTCTACCTTTTTGATGACCAACAATCATGACTGTTTTACCATTAATAGAAGCAAATCCACCAACCATCGCTTTGTCGTCTTTTACATTTCTATCGCCATGTAATTCCACAAAATTATCGAAACAATTTTCAACATAATCTAGAGTGTATGGTCTGTCAGGATGACGGCTTACTTGAACGCGTTGCCATCCATTTAAATTACTATACAATTCTTTCTTAGTAGATATAATCTTTTCTTCTAACTCTTTAATAGAAGCGCTTACATCTATTTTACCTTTATCAGCTACTTCTTTAACCTTTTTCAATTGGTCTTCTAAATCCTGTATTGGTTTTTCAAAATCAAAATGTGCCATACTGCAATAATACTAAGGCAAACGTTAAGTTTTAGCAAATAAATTTTATATGCTTGTAAATAAGGCTATTTTTTATAAAAACAGGGTAAAAACAAAGAAAGGGCTTGACAAAAAAACAAATCTGCCTATATTTGCACTCCTTTAAACGACAGGATAGTTTAAAAGTTCTTTAAAAAAACGGTGTGGTAGTTCAGTTGGTTAGAATACCTGCCTGTCACGCAGGGGGTCGCGGGTTCGAGTCCCGTCCGCACCGCAG